>CANNRA010000075.1 GCA_947507735.1 Actinomycetota bacterium | reverse complement strand
CCGTCGGCGACGGCATCCAGGGCGCGCCGGGCGAAGGGCAGGAAGGCGCGGCCGGCGTCGGTCAGCCGGGCCCCGTGGCGACCGCGCACGAACAGCGCGGTGTCGAGGTCGCGCTCCAGGTTCTGGATCCGAGCCGTGACGGCGGGCTGCGTGACGAAGAGCTCGACGGCCGCCTGGCTGATGGTGCCGGTGCGGGCAACTGCGGTAAAGGCTTCGAGCTGGGCGAGCTGCACCGGCCAACTATAGACATTTCCTATGGCTGCAACCGGAAAAACGATTGGACAGTGATGGACTTCGGATCCGAAACTGCAGCAGAAGCTTTTCACCGAACCGACACACCCAAGGAGCAGCGCATGAGCGACGCCAAGCAGATCGCACAGGAGTGGGCAACCGCCGACCGTTGGCAGGGCATCGAGCGCCCGTACAAGGCCGAGGATGTCGTCCGCCTGCGCGGCTCCGTGCACGTCGAGCACTCGCTCGCCCGCATCGGCGCCGAGCGCCTGTGGAGCCTCCTCCACAGCGAGCCGTACATCCACGCCCTCGGCGCCCTCACCGGCGGCCAGGCGACGCAGATGGTCAAGGCCGGCCTCAAGGCGATCTACCTCTCCGGCTGGCAGGTCGCTGCCGACGCGAACCTCGCGGCGGCCACCTACCCCGACCAGAGCCTCTACCCCGCCAACTCGGCCCCGGCCCTCGTCAAGCGCATCAACAACGCGCTGCTCCGTGCCGACCAGATCGACCATGCCGAGGGCAACACCTCGACGCACTGGCTCGCCCCGATCGTCGCCGACGCCGAGGCTGGCTTCGGCGGCGCCCTCAACGCGTACGAGATCATGCGCGCGTTCATCGAGGCCGGCGCCTCTGGCGTCCACTTCGAGGATCAGCTCGCGGCCGAGAAGAAGTGCGGCCATCTCGGCGGCAAGGTGCTCGTGCCGACCGCCCAGGCGATCCGCAACCTCGTCGCCGCCCGCCTCGCGGCCGATGTCGCCGGCGTGCCGACGCTGCTCGTCGCCCGCACCGACGCCCACAGCGCGACGCTGCTCACGAGCGACGTGGACGACAACGACAAGCCGTTCGTCACCGGCGAGCGCACCCCCGAGGGCTTCTTCCGCGTCAAGGAGGGCCTCGCACCCGGCATCGCCCGCGGCCTCGCCTACGCCCCGTACTGCGATCTGATCTGGCTCGAGACCTCGACGCCCGACCTGGACGAGGCGAAGGAGTTCGCCGACGCCATCCACGCCAAGTTCCCCGGCAAGATGCTCGCCTACAACTGCTCGCCGTCCTTCAACTGGAAGCGTGCGCTCGACGACGAGACGATCGCGAAGTTCCAGAGCACGCTGGGCGAGCTCGGCTACAAGTACCAGTTCATCACCCTCGCGGGCTTCCACTCGCTCAACGCCGGCATGTTCGAGCTGGCGCAGGGCTACGCCAAGGAGGGCATGACCGCCTACGTCCGCCTGCAGGAGCACGAGTTCGCGCTGGAGGCCCAGGGCTACACCGCCACGCGCCACCAGCGCGAGGTCGGCGCCGGCTGGTTCGACGACGTGCTCGAGACCATCACGCAGGGCCAGAGCTCCACGCTCGCGCTGAAGGGGTCGACCGAGGAGTCGCAGTTCAAGGCGGGACATTGACCCCGCTCTCGCTTCCCCGAGGAGTCGAGCTCGCAGGGCCGGTCACCCCGGCCTGCGAACGCGTCCTGACACCCGAGGCACTTGCGTTCCTCGCCGAGCTCCAGCGTGAGTTCGGCGGGGAGCGCGAGCTCCTGCTGGCCCAGCGCATCGAGCGTCAGGCCCGGATCGACGCGGGCGAGCTCCCCGACTTCCTGCCCGAGACAGCGGCGATCCGCGAGGGCGACTGGCAGGTCTCCCCTCCCCCGGCCGCCCTGCTCGACCGCCGCTGCGAGATCACCGGCCCGGTCGAGCGCAAGATGATGATCAACGCGCTGAACTCCGGCGCGCGGATGTTCATGGCCGACTTCGAGGACTCGAACGCCCCCACCTGGGCGAACGCGATCGATGGCCAGGTCAACGTGATGGACGCGGTGCGCCGCACCATCACGCTCGACCAGGGCGAGAAGCAGTACCGCCTCAACGACGAGATCGCGACCCTGCTCATCCGCCCCCGCGGCTGGCACATGGTGGAGCGGCACCTGCTGATCGACGGCACGCCGATCTCCGGCGGCCTCTTCGACTTCGGGCTCGTCGTCTTCCACAACGCCAAGCAGCAGCTGGCCAACGGCGAGGGCCCGTTCTTCTACCTGCCGAAGCTGGAGAGCCACCTCGAGGCACGCCTCTGGAACGCGGTCTTCAGCTTCGCCGAGGACCGGCTCGGGCTGCAGCGCGGCGACATCCGCGCCACGGTGCTGATCGAGAACCTGCTCGCCGCCTTCGAGATGGAGGAGATCCTCTACGAGCTGCGCGAGCACTCGGCCGGGCTCAATGCCGGACGCTGGGACTACATCTTCAGCGTCATCAAGAAGCTGCGGAACTGCGAGGGCTACGTCATGCCCGACCGCGTGCGGGTGACGATGACCGTGCCGTTCATGCGGGCCTACAGCGAGCTGCTCGTCAAGACCTGCCACCGCCGCGGCGCCCACGCCATCGGCGGCATGGCGGCCTTCATCCCGTCGCGTCGCGACGCCGAGGTCAACGCCGTCGCGATGGCGAAGGTGACCGAGGACAAGCGGCGCGAGGCCGGCGACGGCTTCGACGGCACGTGGGTCGCGCACCCCGACCTGGTGCCGATCGCGACCGCCGAGTTCGACGCCGTGCTCGGCGACCGGCCAAACCAGGTCAGCCGCCTGCGCGAAGACGTCAACGTCACCGCCTTCGACCTGCTCAACGTCTCGGCCACGCCGGGCGAGGTGACGGAGGACGGCCTGCGGCTCAACGCCAGCGTCGGCATCCGCTACGTGCAGTCGTGGCTGGCCGGTGTCGGCGCCGCCGCCATCGACAACCTGATGGAGGACGCTGCGACGGCCGAGATCAGCCGCTCGCAGGTGTGGCAGTGGGTCAGCCAGGGCGTCATCGAGCGCAGCCGCGCCGAGGCGATCGTGGACGAGGTCGCTGCCGAGCTCGGGCCCGACGCGGCCCAGGCTGCAGAGCTGTTCCGCACGATGGCGTTCAGCAAGGAGTTCACGGACTTCCTGACGCTGCCCGCCTACGAGCTGATCGACTGATCCAGCAGCACGCGCGCACGGCGCGACGGCAGGAGCAAGGCTGTACGCTCCTGCCGTCGTGCCACCTGCGCTGATCGTCTTCTACGGCTCCCTGATGGACGGGCTGACCCTCACCGGGAAGCCCGACCTCGCCGCGCTCGCCGCCCGTCGGCTCGAGCCGTGCAGCTTCAGCGGCACCCTGTGGGACACCGGCCGCGGCCACCCCTGCCTGACGGCGCTGGGCGCGGGCCACGCCGGCACCGTGCACGGCGAGCTGTGGGAGCTCGACGACCCCGACGCCGCGCTCGTGGTGCTCGACGCCTTCGAGGGCACCATCCCGGGCGACGACGACGCGAGCGAGTACCTGCGCCAGCGCGTCACCTGCAGCGACCCCGCCGGGGTCGAGGCCTGGATCTACACCTGGAACCGCCCGACCGACGGCTTCACGCGGCTCGCGGGCGGCAGCTGGCGCGCCGCCGCGCCGCCCGCAGCGCTGCTCTAGCCCGAACGCCGCCTAGACGGTGAGGACGAGCTTGCCAAACTGCTCCGCCGACTCCAGGCGGGCGAGCATGGCTGCCGTCTCGGCCAGCGGCCGCACCGAGTCGATCACCGGCGCCCACGAGCCGGACTCGATCCCGCCGAGCAGCGCGGCGAACTCCCGCGGGCTGCCCATCGTGGTGCCACGAATCTCGAGCTGGCTGAAGAACAGCGCACGCGCCGAGACCTCCACCAGATCCCCGCCGGTGGCACCGAACACGACGAGGCGGCCCCCCTTGCGCAGGCAGCGCAGCGAGTCCGGCCACGTCGCCCCGACCGAGTCAATGACGACGTCGGCACCTGCGCCGCCGGTCAGCTCGAGGATGCCTGCCGCCCAGTCGCCTTCGAGGTAGCTGACCCCGGCGCTCGCGCCGAGCGCGAGCGCCCGGTCGATCTTCGCCTGCGTGGACGAGGTCACGAGCACGCGCGCGCCCGCCTGCACCGCGAGCTGCACCGCAAAGGTCGAGACACCGCTGCCCGCGCCGAGGATGACGACCGTCGAGCCGCTCTGCACCCCGCCCTTCGTGAACAGGGCGCGCCAGGCGGTGAGAGCGGCCAGCGGGAAAGCGGCCGCTTCCTCCCACGAGAGGCGCTTCGGTTTCGGGAAGAGGTTCTCCTCGGGGATGGCGATCAGCTCGGCGCAGGTGCCGTTGTCGGCACCGCCGAGGATGCGGAACGCAGGGCCGGGCGCAGCCTCGCGCTCACCCCAGGCGATGGAGGGCAGGATCACGACCTCCTCGCCGGTGTCGCGCCGGATGCCTGCGCCGTCGGAGCCGAGCACGAGCGGCAGCGGCAGCGGGCTGGTGCCCTTGCACACGCCGAGGTCGCGGCGGTTCAGCGCGGCGGCCTTCAGCTCGACGAGCACCTCGCCCGGCTTCGCGACCGGGTCGGGGAACGACTCGACGACCAGCGTGCCAGGAGCGGAGATGACAACAGCTTGCACGGCCCCTCCCCTCCCTACGGCGTGACGAGGACGCGGCGCGGGGCGCCGCCGAGGCTCTCGGCAACGGCGTCGTTGACCGCGTCCAGCGGGTACGACGTGCCGACCATCGAGGCCAGGTCGAGCTGGCCGGCCTGGATCAGGGCGAGCAGGTCGGGGAGCAGCTCGGCCGGATCGGCGGAGCCGTAGATCGTGCCGACGAGCCGCTTCTCGCGCGTGACGAGATCCCAGCTGTCCAGCTCGAGCTTGGCGCCCGCAACCGGCAGGCCGACGAAGACGACGGTGCCGCCGTCGCGAGCCCAGCGCACGGCCGAGGCCTGCGTGGCAGGCGCGCCGACGACGTCGAAGGTGTGGTCGAACAGCTCGCCCAGCTCGGCCTTGACGAGCGCCTTCAGATCGTCCGGGACGCAGGCGTGAGTGGCACCGTGGGCGAGGGCGCTCTCGAGGCGGCTCTCCACCGGGTCGACGGCGACGATCACGGAAGCGCCGGCGAGCCGGAGGCCCTCGATCGCGAACTGGCCGACGCCGCCGGCACCGATCACGAGGGCGGTCTCGCCCGGCTGGACGTTCGCGGCGTTGCGCACGGCACCGATGCCGGTGAGCGCAGCGCAGCCGAGCACCGAGGCGTGCAGCGGCGAGACAGCGGCGGGCAGCAGCAGCGCGGCGCCAGCCGGCACGAGCACGTGCTCGGCCAGCGCGCCAACCGTGAGCGCGCGGAACACCTGCTCGCCGCCCCTGGTGGTGAGGCGCGAGCTGCCGTCGATCAGGGTGCCGCCTGCCCAGGCCTTGCGCAGCGGCACGCACAGCGCGGGCCGGTGACGCGAGCAGGCAGGGCAGCTGCCGCAGCCTGCGGCCCAGGAGAGGACGACCGGGTCGCCGACCTTCAGGCCGGTGACGCCCTCGCCGATCTCGGCAACGGTGCCGGTGCCCTCATGGCCGACGACCACCGGAACCGGGGTCGGCCACTCGCCCTTGAGCGTGTGCAGATCGCTGCCGCAGATGCCGATCGCGGCCATCTTGACAACGACCTCGCCGGCGCGAGGGCCGTCGATCTCGACCTCGGTGATCTCGAGCGGCTGGCCTGCAGAGCGGAAGAGGGCGGCACGGGTAAGCATGCGCGCGAGCCTATCGCAGCGCTCGCAGCCGACGCCGCGGGTGAGGGGCGGGAGGGCCGGGAGGGCCGGTCAGCCCTGGACGGCGCAGCCAGCGCCGTAGGTGTACGAGCCGGGGCCGGGGCCCTTGATGCAGACGCTGCCGCTGCCGCTGGTCGGCGACATCGTGATGCGACGGCCGGAGTTGACGGCGCCGGCGACGATGCAGTCCTTGCCGCCGCCACCGTTGAGCGTGATGCTCGACGTGGCCCTGATCGCGCTGACGATCAGGTCGGCGCCGGTCGTACCCGTGAAGCTGGCCGTGGCCGAGGTAGCGCGGCGCACGGAGGTGGGGGCGACGCCGTTGCTGGCGCACAGCGCCGGCTGCAGCGTGGCTGCCGTGATCGCAGCCGACGAGCTGCCGACGCTCGACGCGGCGACGCTGTTCGAAGCGGTGAAGGCGAGCTTCCCCAGGCCACCGACGGCGACCAGCAGAACAGCCGAGAGAGCGAGGATGCGGAGGAGCTTCACACCCCCGTTGTGCCAGACCCCCGTGAGAGGGAGGACGAACCGGGGTATGAAGCAGGAATGACCCCGGGCAGCGCCCGGGGTCACGGCCTGGCTGCTACTCGACGCCCACGTGGATGCGGCCCTTCGACCCCTGCAGGCGGCCACCGTCGCGGCCGGCGCGAATCGCGACCGCCTCGGCGAGGATCGACAGCGCCGTCTCCGGCTGCGAGTCGGCGCCGAGGTCGAGGCCGCAGGGGCCGCAGATGCGTGACAGCTGCTCCTCGGCGATGCCGGCCTCCAGCAGGCGGACGCGCCGCTTCTCCTGGTTCTTCCGCGAGCCGAGCGCACCGATGTAGAAGCAGTCGGTGCCGAGCGCACCGATGATCGCCGGCAGGTCGAACTTCTCGTCGTGGCTGAGCACGACAATCGCCGTCTGGTGGTCGGGCTTGATCTGCGCGAGCGCCTCCTCGGGCCAGGCGACGATGATCTCGTCGGCGCTGGGCAGGCGCTCGTGCGTCGCAAACCTGGCGCGCGCGTCAGCAACGATCGTCCGCCAGCCGAGCTGCTTCGCCATCGCGCACAGCGACTCCGCCGTATCCACCGCACCGAACACGGCGATGCGCGGCGGCGGCGCCACGATCTCGACGAAGACGTTCAGGCCCTCGTGCTCGATGACGTGGTTCTTCTCCCTGCGGATCAGTGCCTCCGCGAGCGCGACCAGCGAGCGCGGCCCGTCACCGAGCACCTCGCCGCCGCCCTCGAGCACGAACAGCTTGGCCCCCACGCGCGTGCCGGCGGCAGCCACGTCGCCGCCGATCACGGTCAGCACCGCTGCCCTTTCGCCGCCGCGGACGGCCTGCTCGATGCGGCGCTGGACGCTCACGTTCGGGCCTCCGGCTCGAGCGGCTCGATGAAGATGTCGATCTCGCCGCCGCAGGGCAGGCCCACCGACCAGGCCTGGTCGTCGCTGAAGCCGTAGGAGACGAGCTTGGCCTCGCCCGAGGCGATCACCTCCTGGGCGTTCTGGTACACGTCGCTCTCGACGCAGCCGCCGGAGACGGAGCCGAAGATCTCCCCGCTCTCCGAGACGACGAGCTTGGAGCCGACGGGGCGCGGCGCAGAGCGCCGGCTGGCGACCACCGTGGCGATGGCGATCTTCTCGCCGCGCGCCCGGAGCCGCTCGATGTCCGCAAGGACGTCCTTCATGCTGCGTGCCTCCTCTCGATGCCTTCGAGCACGGTGGCGAGCTCTTCGAGCGCCGCCAGGTTGTGCCCCGGCAGGAACCGGTCAATGTAGGGCAGGGCCGCCCGCATGCCACCTGCAAGCGGCTGGTACTCGGGACTGCCCTTCAGGGGATTGACCCAGACGGTCGCGTACGCCTGGCGCTGCAGCCGGCGCATCTCGCTGCCGACGAGCTCGGCGTTCTCGCGCTCCCAGCCGTCCGAGACGACGATCACGACGGCGCCGCGGGTCAGCGCGCGCCGACCCCAGCCATCGTTGTACGCCTTGAGCGAGGCGCCGATGCGCGTGCCGCCCGACCAGTCGACGACGCGCGCGGAGGCAGCGTCGAACGCCTCCTCGGCGTCCTTCGACTTCAGCTCGGGCGTGAGGCGCGTCAGGCGGGTGCCGAAGACGAAGGCCTCGACGCCCTTGCCCGTGCCGACCGCGGCGTGGACGAAGAGCAGCAGGGCGCGCGCGTACGCCTCCATCGAGCCGGAGACATCACAGATCACGACGAGGCGCCGCGGCACCAGCATCTTCTTGCGGAAGGTGCGGTCGAGCGGGTCGCCGCCCGTCGCCAGCGAGGCGCGCACGAGGCGGCGCATGTCGAGAATGTCGCCGCGGTGGTGGCGGCGCAGGCGGCGCGAGCGGCGCAGCGGCCGGCGCGCCGCGAGATCCTTCATCAGGCGCTTCAGCTCGGCCAGCTCCTGCGGCGTCATCGACGCGAAGTCCTTGGTGTGCAGCGACTCGCTGGTCGTCCAGCCCGGGGTCTCCTCGCCCTCCCCCGCCTCGGCGTCCGGGTCGATCTCGCGCGGGCCGGGCTGAGCGTCGGGGACGGCCTTCGCCACGACCTCGTCGCGGCGGGGCAGCTCGTCGCGGCGCACGCGCAGGAACCATGCGTCAAACGCGCGGTCGAACAGCTCGATGTCCTCGGCCTTCGAGACCAGGGTCAGGCGCAGCGCCCAGTAGACGTCGTCCTTGACGCCGATGCGCACGTTGTCGAGGCCGGAGAGCGCCTCCGCGACACGGCCCGGCCCCACGTCAAGGCCGGCCGCGCGCAGGACGCGCCCGAACGCGACGACGTGACGGACGAGTGCGTCGGCGGCCACTGCAGTCGCCTAGGTCTGCAGGCCGCTCTTGACCACGTCCATGACGAGGTCGGCGAGCGCTGACTTCTTCACGTTCTCGAAGTCCTCGTGGTACTTGAGCAGCGAGCCGAGCGTGGCCTCGACGGTCTCGGGGTCGAGCTCGTCCTTGCCCAGCTCGACCAGGGCGCTGGCCCAGTCGATCGTCTCGGCGACGCCGGGCGGCTTCGCCAGGTCGATGTCGCGCAGGCGGCTGACGAAGGTGGCGACCTGCTCGGCGAGGCGCTCCGGCACGCCGGGGACGCGCAGCTTGACGATCTCGATCTCGCGCTCGAGGCCCGGGTGGCCGATCCAGTGGAACATGCAGCGGCGCTTGAGCGCGTCGTGCAGCTCGCGGGTGCGGTTCGACGTCAGGATCACCGTCGGCTTGCGCTTCGCGTGGATGGTGCCGATCTCGGGGATCGTGATCGTGAAGTCGCTGAGGATCTCCAGCAGGAACGCCTCGAACTCGTCGTCGGCGCGATCGATCTCGTCGATCAGCAGCACGACCGGCTCCTCGCTCTCCAGTGCCTCGAGCAGCGGGCGGCGGATCAGGAACTCGGGGCCGAACAGCTCCTGCTCGTCGACCTGACCCTCCTGCGCGGCGCGGATGTGCAGCAGCTGGCGCGAGTAGTTCCACTCGTAGACGGCGTGCTGGACATCGAGGCCCTCGTAGCACTGGAGGCGAATGACGCGAGCACCCAGGACGCGCGCGATCGCCTTCGCGGCCTCGGTCTTGCCGACGCCCGGCTCGCCCTCGAGCAGCAGCGGCTTGTCCAGGCGAACGCTCAGGAAGAGCGCCGTCGCCAGACCGCGGTCGGGCAGATAACCGGTTTCGAGCAGCTGGCGCTCGAGGTCGTCGATCGAGGAGAAGGCCATGCAGCAAGTGTAGTCACGCTGTGTCTAGTTTCCGGCAGCCGAGGCGTCCGCAGCGCGGGCCAGCCGGGGGCGGGTCAGTGGCAACGCCGAGAGGGCAACCAGCGCCGCGCAGCCCGCGATCAGCCAGAGCGAGGTCGTGTACGAGCCGGTCGCATCGCGGACAGCGCCGAGCGCGAAGGGCCCGATCGCCGAGAGCGTGTAGCCGACACCCAGCATCATCCCGGCCGCCGCGGCCACCCGCGACGCTCCCTGGCCCAGGTCGAGCGGCAGCAGCATCAGCGTCGAGAACTCGATGCCGAGCGACGTGCCGAGCAGCACCGCCCAGGCCCAGCCACCGCCCGGCCAGACGATGAAGAGGGCAACCGCCGCCACCTGGATCAGCGCGCCCGACGCCATCCAGCTGCGCCGCGACCCGAACCGCTCGCTCAGGCCCGGCACCGCCAGCGTCACCGGCGCCGACGTCGCCAGCGCGACCGCCAGCACGTAGCCGGCGTTGCGATCGCTCCAGCCGTGCTCGCCCAGCGAGTCGGGCAGCCACGCGGCAATGCCGTAGAACGAGATGCCAAGCAGCCCGAAGATG
>CANNRA010000074.1 GCA_947507735.1 Actinomycetota bacterium | reverse complement strand
GCCGCCGGTTGACGAAGCGGCGGTGGATCGCGGCGGCAACCGCCGGCGCGTGGCGCTCCGCATCGAGCCAGCCACGCTGCTGCAGCTCCGCCACCACGGCGGTCGCAAGCAGCCCGTGCGCCACGAGCGCCCGGATCACCTGCTCCAGCCCGGGCCGCTCCAGCGCGACGAGCTCCCACGGGAACGCACGCTGCGACCCCTGAAGAACGCCGTCGAAATACGCCATCCGTACCAGTGTGCCGGGAACGGCGAGGGCCCCGTCGCCGGGGCCCTCGAGAACGCTGTGGAGCGGCGCCGCGAGGCGCCTGGCACGCTGCCGCGCCGCGGCGGCTACTTGCCGAGGCGCAGCTGCCCGCGGATCTCGCCGTCCGGGTGACTGCCCGTCGTGATCGCGATATACAGGCGGCCGGCCTTGAGCGCGACGATCTGCGCTGCGTACAGCGGCACGACGCCCGTCTCCGGGGCGAGGCACGGATCGCAGAGCGGCTGCGCGAGACCGCCCGAGGCACCGGAGCCGCCAAAGTGGATCTGAGCCGTGGAAGCGGTGCCGGTCAGGCCCTTGAAGAGCAGGGTGTAGCGCAGGATCGCACCGTCCCAGGTGGCGCTGAACGTGCCGCTCGCGCCGGGCACCTGCTTGTCGATCGCGGGCTTGACGTGCGCGCTGTCGAGCTTGACGTTCACGTGCTGCAGAGCGGGAGCCTTCGGGCTGCCAGCACCAGCTGCGCCGCCAACGCTGACCGCGGCGACCGTGAGACCTGCTGCGACTCCCAGAACGAGTGACTTGCCCTTGCGCACCGTGCATTCCTCCCTGCTGACGTTTCCGCGCACCCACCGCGCGGCCGAGATCGAAATTGCCTCCCGGAAGCCTTGATTGTAGACGCTTCGACCAGCACGGCAAGGATCTGCTCGCCGACAGCACCGCGCTCGGCACCACGTTCAGCTGAAAGCGAAGAGGCCCGACTCGCGCCGGGCCTCTCTCGTCATTCGATCTGGTGCCTGGAGCTGCTGCAGTGGAGGCGGCGGGAATCGAACCCGCGTCCGCAGCCGCACCGGGGAGAGCATCTACGAGCGTAGTCGGTGATTTTCATCTCGCCCGGGCGGCTGGTTCACCGACCGCCTTCCGTCCAGGCCAGCCACCCTGTTGTCTCAAACCTTCCCCGGTTGGCTCTGGGTCAGTTCCAGCCCGTTTGTTTGTGCCAGCTCCGGGCCACGGGCCCAACGCGGAGGGGCAGCTCCCTAATGGTTAATTAGGCAGCGAGTGCGAGTTCACGATCCGCACTTACTTGGTCCCGGTTTTTTTAAGAGGCCGACCGGGGACCTCTGCTCGCAACTCATCCGGAGTTTTCGACCACGTCGAAGCCAGGTCGCCCCCGTGTGTTCTGTTCGTGAGCAAGTGTACCGCGTGACGGCGGCACGGTTGGCGTAACGGATCGCCCCGTTCACGTCGAGGAACCCGATCAGGTCGGCTGCGCCGTCGAGGGCAGCGGTTGCGAGTGTGGTCAGCTGGCCGGCCGGAAGATCCGGCGGAGCTCCTGCCACCCCGCCGCGGTTACCTCCGCGCGTCCTTGAGGGCGCGCTGCATCTCACGGTCGGCGTCGCGCTTGACGACGTCGGCGCGCTTGTCGTGGAGATCCTTGCCGCGGGCCAGCGCGATCTCGACCTTGACGCGCCCGTCCTTGAAGTAGAGGCGGGTCGGCGCGAGCGTCATGCCCTTCTCGCGCACCTTCTCGTTCATCTGATCGACCTGGTGGCGGTGCAGCAGCAGCTTGCGCGCCCGCTCCGGCTCGTGGTTGTTGATGTTGCCCTGCTCGTACACCGAGATGTGCGCCCCGACCAGCCACGCCTCGTTGCCGCGGATCTCGGCATAGGACTGGCGGAGATTCGCGCGGCCGTCGCGGCACGATTTGACCTCGGTTCCGGTCAGGACAAGTCCCGCCTCGACGAAGTCGGACAGGTAGTAGTCGTGCCGAGCCTTGCGGTTCTCGGCGATCAGCTTCTCGCCGATGCGCTTCGCCATGGCTTCAGTCTAGGCCCAGACGGGCGTCAGCGGGAGTGCCCGAGCGGTGTGGTACCGATCACCGCTGGCGCCTGCGCGCGGCCCGGTTGCCACCGCCACCGCCTGGACGCGGCAGCTCGGCCTGCGCGCCGCCCCGCCCACCACGCGCCCCGCGCACCTTGACCTCGACAGCGCGGTCGCCCGGCTTCTTCGGCCCCGGGGCGAGCGCCAGCTCGACCTTGCCCTCGGCGCGGCGGATACCCGACACCGACACGTGGATGTGGTCGCCGATGCGGAAACGGTGGCCGCTGCGCTTGCCGACGAGCGCCGTGCCCAGCGGCGTCTGCTCGTAGCGGTCGTCCGTGATGGTGCGCGACGGCAGGAACCCCTCGAAGACGTCGCCGAACTTGACGAAGAGTCCGGCCGGGATAAGGCCGGTGATCTCGCCCTCGAAGGTTGCCTCCCAGCCCTCGACGAAGAGGCGCTTCTCCAGCAGCCAGCACAGGCAGATGTCGTCGGCGAGGTACTCGACCTTCATCGACGCGCGCTCGCGCACGGAGAGGTGCTCGGCGAGCTCCGGCAGATCGTCGTTGTCGGTGAGCGGCTCGTCCTCGAGGCCCAGCTCGTTGAGCAGGGCACGGTGCTGGACGAGGTCGGCGTAGCGGCGGATCGGCGAGGTGAAGTGGCAGTACGCGACGCTGGCGAGGCCGGAGTGGCCGAGGTTCTCGGGGGCGTAGCGCGCCTGCTTGAGCGAGCGCAGGATCAGCGGCGGGAACGAGAAGGTGCCGCGGCCGGTCTGCTCGACGTACTCGGTGACCTTGTCGGCGATCGCCGCGGCGAGCTGGGCGGCCGTCGTCGGGCCGATCTCCTCCAGCTTCGGTGCGGGTGGCGTCGGCACCTCGAGCTCGGCAAGCTTCCCGAGCAGCAGCGCGATCGACTGCGGGTCGGGCTGCTCGTGGATGCGGAACATGCCCTCGCGGCGGCGCCCTGCCAGCAGCGCTGCCACCTGCTCGTTGGCGAGGATCATCAGCTCCTCGACGAGGCGGTGCGCGTCGGGCTCGCCCTGGTTCCAGGCGTCCTCAACCCCGCCCTTGCCATCGAACGAGAAGGTGACCTCCTTGCTCGTGATGCGCAGCGCGCCGCGCGCGAAGCGGCGGGTGCGCAGCTCCGCGGTGAGGCGGTCGCACAGCGCGAGCCCTTCGGCCACCTCGGGCGACGGCGCCTTCTCCTTGCCCTCGACGATGCGCTCGGCCTGCCCGTAGGACAGGCGCGCGTTCGAGTGGATGATCGAGCGGTAGAACTTCGGCTCGCCGACCTTGAGGTTGCCGTCGAACGGCACCTCGACCGTCACGCAGAGGCGATCCTCGTTGGGGCGCAGCGAGCAGAGGTTGTCGGCCAGCTCGTGTGGCAGCATCGGCGCGACGCGGCCGGGCACGTACACCGAGTTGGCGCGGCCGGAGGCACCGCGGTCGAGCAGCGTGCCCGCGCGCACGTAGGCGCTGACGTCGGCGATGTGCACCCAGACGCGGATGCCGTCGCCCTCGCGCTGCAGCGACAGCGCGTCGTCGAAGTCCTTCGCGGTCTCCGGGTCGATCGTGAAGGTGGTCAGCTCGCGCAGGTCGATGCGGCCGCTGCGCGGCGGGTGCACCGGCTCGATCTTCTCCTTGGCGCCCAGCTCGCCCTTCTCCACCAGCAGGCCCTCGATCACGGCATCCACCGATGACGCGTCGCCGAGCACCTTCACCAGGTGGGCGCGCCCACGGCTCGTGCGCACGACGGCCAGGTCGCCGGGCCGCGCCTCGTTCGAGCCCTTCTTCTCCAACACCACCGGGGAGCCGGCCACGAAGAACGGGTCGCCCGAGATGAGCTTGCCACGCTTGGAGATCTCGACGACGAGCAGCTCGCCGAAGCCATTGCCTGCCGCGGGCACCTAGACCTTCAGGAACTTGCGGATCGTGAGGCCTGAGCCGGCAGCACCGAGCACGAGGCCGGCTCCCAGCAGGATGAGCACGGTGAAGGAGAAGCTGATCGCCTTGACGTCGGAGGTGGTGCCAAGGCTGGGCAGGATCTTGGGCAAGGCGAATTGCCGCCCCACGAGCAGCAGGACAATCGCCAGCACCGAGCCGCCGATGCCGCAGAGCAGGCCCTCGATCATGAACGGTCCGCGCACGAACCAGTTGGTGGCGCCGACGAGCTTCATCACCTCGATCTCGCGTCGTCGCGAGAAGATCGACAGGCGAATCGTGTTGGCGATGAGCAGCGCCGACGAGATCAGGAGCAGCACCGTGCCGATCAGGAAGACCAGCTCGATGACCTTGGCGATCTGGAGGATCTTCTTCGCCGTCGTCTTGCCGTAGTTGACCTTCTCGATGCCGCCCAGCTGGCCGGAGCGCTTCAGGTACTCGACGCGCTTCGCGATCGCCTCGACGTCCTCGCCGCGCTTCGGCACGACCTCGAGCGAGTCGGGCAGCGGGTTCGAGGAGAGGTTCTTGGTCAGCTCCGGGTTCTTCCTCTGCATCTCCCTGAGCGCCTCGACGCGCGTGATGACGCGGACGGTCTTGACCTCGTCCATCTTGAGCAGGACGACGCGTGCCTTGGCCAGCTCCTTCGGCGTCTCGTAGCGCGTGCAGGGCGGCAGCGGCGTGCAGAAGTAGACGTGCGCGACGAGCTCGCGCTTCACGTGGTCGCTCCAGCTGATCACCCAGGTGCCGAGCGAGACGAGCAGGCCGAGCAGGAACATGCCGATCAGCACGGTGAGCGTGGCAGCAATGGTGTTCGAGATGTTTGCCCCGAGCGAGCGGACGGCCTCGGAGACGAGCAGACGGAAGCGGCCGATCATTCCTGCGTGTACCCCCCTCGGCGCTCGTCGCGGGCCAGGCGGCCACCCTCGAGCTGGAGGACGCGGCGGCGCATCTTGTCGACCATCTCGCGGTCATGGGTGACCATCAGCACGGTCGTGCCAGAGCGGTTGATGCGGTAGAGCAGCTGCATGATCCCGACCGACGTGTCCGGGTCGAGGTTGCCGGTCGGCTCGTCGGCGACGATCAGCGGCGGGTGGTTGACGAAGGCGCGCGCGACCGAGACGCGCTGCTGCTCACCGCCCGACAGCTCGTCCGGGTACGAGTTCATCTTGTGCGAGAGGCCGACGAGGCCGAGCACCTCGGGCACCTTGCGGCGGATCTCAGCCCGGCTCTGGCCCTGCACCTTCAGGGCGTAGGCGACGTTCTCGAACGCGGTGCGATCGGAGAGCAGCTTGAAGTCCTGGAAGACGCAGCCGATGTTGCGGCGCAGCGTCGGCACCTGGCCACGCTTGAGCCGGGCGACATCGCGACCGCCGACCAGGATGCGCCCCGTGGTCGGGTCGCTCTCCTTCAGCAGCAGCTTGATCAGCGTGGACTTGCCCGAGCCGGACGCGCCGACGATGAAGACGAACTCGCCCTTCTCGATCACGAAGGAGACGTCCTTGAGCGCGGTGACATCAGGCTCGTACACCTTGGTCACGGCATCGAAGACGATCATCGCCGCGCCGCCACTGCCGCTCATGCCTGCACGGTCACCGTCACGCTCGCGCAGCGCCTCGTACGGGGACGTCTTGACCCCGGGGGTCTCGCGCAAGGGCTCCATTCCGCCTCCGAGGGTAGCTGGTGGCTCGCTCAACCGACCCGCCCCGCCGCCTTGGCCAGCAGGTACTCGCGCACGAAGCCGTCGATGCCGCCGTCCAGCACGCCCTGCGTGTTGCCCACCTCGAAGTCGGTGCGGTGATCCTTCACCAGCTGGTACGGGTGCAGCACGTAGCTGCGGATCTGGCTGCCGAAGCCGACGTCCTGCACCTGGCCGCGCTCCTTGGCGAGCTCGGCCTCGCGGCGCTGCTCCTGCTGCTCGACGAGGCGCGACTGCAGCATGCGCAGGGCGGTCGCCTTGTTCGAGGTCTGGGAGCGCTCGTTCTGGCACTGCACGACGATGCCGGAGGGCAGATGCGTGATGCGCACCGCCGAGTCGGTCTTGTTGACGTGCTGGCCGCCGGCGCCGGAGGCGCGGTAGGTGTCGATCCGCAGGTCGGTCTCGTCGATCTCGATCGTCTCGCTGTCGCCGAGCAGCGGCGCCACGATCACCGTGGCGAAGGAGGTGTGGCGGCGGTGCGCCGAGTCGAACGGCGAGAGGCGCACCAGCCGGTGGACGCCGCGCTCCGCCTTGAAGAGGCCGTAGACGTTGTCGCCCTTCGCGGTGAAGGTGGCGGACTTGAGGCCGGCCTCCTCGCCGGGGCTCGCCTCCATCAGTTCGGTCTTGAAGCCCTTGTCGTCGCACCAGCGCAGGTACATGCGCAGCAGCATCTCGGTCCAGTCCTGCGAGTCGGTGCCGCCGGTGCCGGAATGCACGGTCACGACGGCGCTGCCGCCGTCGTACTCGCCGCTGAACAGCGCCTCCAGCTGGAGGTCGTCGAGCGAGGACTTGAGTGTCGCCGCCATGACGGCGACGTCGTCCAACATGTCGGGGTCCAGGGCGAGCAGCTCCGCGGCGTCGTCCGCCTCGGCCTGCAGCCCGTCATAGCGGCCCACGCGCCGCCCGAGGCGTGCGTGCTCCGCCGACATGCCGGCTGCCTGCTGCTGATCGTCCCAGAAGCCGGGCTCGCCCATGTGGGCCTCGAGCTCGGCGATGCGCTTCCTCAGCCCGTCCGGGTCAAAGGTACTCACGGACCCAGGCAAGCTGGGCCCTGATCTCCTGGAGCGTCTGCCCTACTTCTCCGGCGTCGGCCATGGGCTACAGCGTACCGGCTGGGAGCGGCGGGCGGCCCGGCGTCAAGCGCCGTGGCACTTCTTGAACTTGTTGCCCGATCCACACCAGCAGGGGTCGTTGCGGCCGATCTTGTCGTGCTCGTCGAGGACGCGCTGCTCGACCGGCGGCGTCCCCAGCTGCGGCTGCAGGAGGCCGGTGATGGCGCTGTCGTCGTACAGGGCGCCAGGCTCGCTGCCGAGTGCCTGCGCGATTGCCTGCGAGCCCTGCACGTTCTCGTGCTCGTAGTGCATGCGGCTCTGGTCGACGGCCTGCTCCTGCTGGATGTCGTGCAGCTCCTGGGCGTCCTCGGCGACGAGTTCGGCGTGGAAGGTCAGGATCACGACCTCCTCGCGGATCGCCAGGCTAAGCGCCTCGAACATCTGGTGGCCCTCGCCGCGATACTCGACGAGCGGGTCCTTCTGGGCCATGGCCCGAAGGTGGACGCCCTCGCGCAGGTACTCCATGTTCTCGAGGTGCTCACGCCAGCGGTGGTCGACGACCTGGAGGATGACGAACCGCTCGAGCTCGCGCATCAGCTCGGGGCCGAGCGCCTCCTCCTTCGCGGCGTAGTCGTCCAGCGCGTCCTGCACGAACTCCTCGACGATCGCGTCCTCGTCGAGATCGACCTCGTCGCGCAGCTCGCCGGCGGTGATCGTCGAGCGGTAGACCTGCTGCAGCGCGGCAACGAGCTGGTCGAGATCCCACTCGTTGGGGTCATCGGAGGCGGCGAGGTGCAGGCGCACGACGCGCTCGACGGTCTCGCTGATCCACTGGCGGATGTCGGCCGACATGTCATGGCCCTCGAGCACGCGGCGGCGCTGCTCGTAGATGACCATGCGCTGCAGGTTCATCACATCGTCGTACTTGAGGACGTTCTTACGGGCGACGAAGTTCTGCTCCTCGACCTTCTTCTGCGCGTTCTCGATCTGCTTCGAGAGGATCGACGCCTCCATCGGCTGGTCCTCCGGCAGCTTGAAGCGGTCGATGATCTTGTAGATGCGGTCGCCGGCGAAGAGGCGCACCAGTTCGTCCTGCGCGGACAGGTAGAAGCGCGTCTCGCCGGGGTCGCCCTGGCGGCCGGAGCGGCCGCGCAGCTGGTTGTCGATGCGCCGTGACTCGTGGCGCTCGGTCCCCAGCACATAGAGGCCACCGAGCTCGCGGACGCCCTCACCGAGCTTGATGTCGACGCCGCGGCCGGCCATGTTCGTCGCGATCGTGACGGCGCCGGACTGGCCACCGCCCGCGATGATCTCGGCCTCGCGCTCGTGCTGCTTCGCGTTCAGCACCTCGTGCGGGATGCCGCTGCGCGTCAGCAGCGCGGAGATGTACTCGGAGGTCTCGACGGCGATCGTGCCCAGCAGGACGGGCTGCCCCGTGGCGTGGCGCTCCTTGATGTCCTCGATGACCGCCGTGAAGCGGGCTTCCTTCGTCTTGAAGATCAGGTCGTTCTTGTCGAGGCGGCTGACCTGGACGTTGGTCGGGATCTCGATGACGTCGAGGCCGTAGATCTCGACGAACTCCTTCTCCTCGGTCTTCGCCGTGCCGGTCATGCCGGCGAGCTTCTCGTAGAGGCGGAAGTAGTTCTGGAGGGTGATCGTCGCGAGCGTGACGTTCTCCTCCTGGATCGCGACGCCCTCCTTCGCCTCGACCGCCTGATGGAGGCCCTCCGACCAGCGGCGGCCTTCCATGATGCGGCCGGTGTACTCGTCGACGATCTTGACCTCGGCATCCTGGATGACGTACTCGTCGTCCAGGTGGTAGAGCGCCTCGGCCTTCATCGCCTGGCTCAGGTGGTTGACGAGCCGCACGTGGCGCGGGTCGTAGAGGTTGTCGATGCCGAAGTACTTCTCGACGGCAGCGATCGCGCTCGGGCCGGGCGAGACGGTCTTGAACTTCTCGTCGAAGAGGTAGTCGGCGTCGCTCTCGACGAACTGGTCGATGCCCTTGCCGAGGTTCGTCTTGGCGGGCTCGGCCTTGAGACCCTTGACGATCTTGGCGAAGTCGTAGTAGGTCTTGGCGGCTGTCTCGGGCTCGCCGGAGATGATCAGCGGGGTGCGCGCCTCGTCGACGAGGATCGAGTCGACCTCGTCCACGATCGCGAACGGGTGGGCGCGCTGGACGCAGGCATCGAGGCTGACCGCCATGTTGTCGCGCAGGTAGTCGAAGCCGAACTCCGAGTTGGTGCCATACGTGACGTCACTGTGGTACGCGGCACGCCGGACGTCGAACGGCATGTTGTTCTCGATGAAGGCGACGGTCAGACCGAGCTTCTCGTAGACGGGGCGCGTCCACTCGGCGTCGCGCTTGGCGAGGTAGTCGTTGACCGTGACGAGGTGGACGCCCTTGGCCGGCAGCGCGTTCAGGTAGAGCGCCTGGACGGCGACGAAGGTCTTGCCTTCGCCGGTCTTCATCTCGGCGATGTTGCCGGCGTTGAGCACCATGCCGCCCATCAACTGGACGTCGTGCAGGCGGACGCCGACGGTGCGGCGGAACGCCTCACGGACAGCTGCGAACGACTCGTCGAGCAGATCGTCGAGGGACGCGCCGTTCTCGAGGCGCTGCCGGAACTCGACGGTCTTGCCCCGCAATTCGTCGTCGCTGAGCCGCTGGTAGTCGGCCTCGTAGCGCTGGCCGATCGCGACAGCACGCTCGCGCATCTGCTTGAGGCGGCGACCTTCGCCGAGCCGCAGGACTTTTTCGAGGGAGCCGAGGTTCTGAGCCACGGCGAAAGGTTACCCGCTCGCGCCGCGGCGGAAGCCGGGACGCGGTGCGGCAGATGCTCCCGTCGTAGGCGGGAGGGCGGCTCAGAGCGGCTCGGCGCGGGCCTCCCAGGCAGCGCCCGTCAACCGCTGCGCCTGCACGACGAAGTCGGCGCCGAGGCCGGCCGCGAGCGCCTCGACGGCGGGCAGCGGCAGGAACGCCGGCAGGTCGTCGATGCGCAGCAGCCGCTGCCCGTCCCGCACCGACAGCACGATGTGGCTGCCCGGTGTCTCGGGCGGCAGCTCGACCACAGCAAGGCCGTTGGCAGCGATAGCCCAGAGGCCGGGCTCCCGCAGCACCGCCTCGGCCCGGTAGGGCGGTGACAGCTGGGCGCTGGCGGCCGCGATCAGCTCCTCCAGCCCGGCAGCCGGCCCCTCCTCCGCGCTGACGACGCCGTCGGCCAGCACGACGAAGCGCAGCCGGTCGCACCCGGCAGGGCCGGCGGCAGGAGCCAGCACGACCGCGTCCCAGCGACGCCCGCGCGGGATGCCGTGGACGCCGGGGCCGCCCCAGGCAGGCGTCGTCTCAAGCGGCGGCAGCGCGCT
>CANNRA010000073.1 GCA_947507735.1 Actinomycetota bacterium | reverse complement strand
TGGCCGCGGGCTCCGGCGCCGGCCTGCTGGCCTCGCCACCTGCCAGCAGCAACGCCCGGCTCGGCGTGATCGCCACGCGCCTGACCGGCCTCCCGGTGCGCGTCGATTGCGTCTCGCGCGCCGAGCTGGCCGCCCGCGCCGAGCGCAGCGACGCCTGGGGACTCGCCGAGCGCGACCGGGGCCGGATCAGCCTGCTGGCACCGTTCTGCAGCTTCCTCGACGCGATCTCCGGCCCCCGCCCTGCACTGCCGGCCTACCACGCAGGCGCAGCGCTGCTCGTCTTCGCGCACGAGATCGAGCACATGCGCGGCCAGGTGCGTGAGAGCGCCGCCGAGTGCGCGGCGCTCCGCGACCTGGTGGGCATGGCGCGCAGCGGGTTCGGCGTCACCAACGCGGCCTGGCTGACCGCAGCACGCACCGCAGCCCTGCAGGAGCACGGTCGCACCCCGCCCGCGTACCGCACGGGCTGCGCGCCGGCGCCCTAGCCCGAGACGGGCGGCGGCGCGGCGGCAGCGCTACCGCCGCCTGCCAGCTTGAACTCGCCCTGCGGTGCGCTGACGCGCTCGGCCAGCTCGGCGAGCCGCTCCCAGTAGGCGCCGCGGTAGAAGACCAGCGGATGCAGGTCGCTACGCATTTCCATGTGCACGGGCGCCCCGAGCACGATGGTGTGATCGCCCGCCTCGACCTCCTGGGTCACATCGCAGACGACGACGGCCAGACAGTCGGAGAGCACCGGCGCACCGTGGCCGTCCGCCCAGGCGAGCTCCCCGAACTTCTCCGCCATCGGCACCTTGCCGACGAACCGCCGTGACACCTCCTCCTGCTCGGCCGAGAGCATGTTCACGCAGAAGCGGCCGGCGTGGCGGATCGCGCCCAGCGTGCGCGCGCTGTGGTCGAAGCACACCAGCAGCAGCGCCGGATCGAGCGATACCGACGAGAAGGCGTTCAGCGTGGCGCCGTACGGGCCCTCGGCTCCGAAGGCGGTGACGACGCTGACGCCGGTGGCCCAGGAGCCCATGAGGCGGCGGTACTCGGCCCGATCGATCATGGCCGGACTGTACCGCCGCCCCCAGGGGCTGAGCGCTATGAGGTGGCTACGCCGCTACCGGTGCGACGGGCGACGCCGCCTTCAGCGCGGGCATGACCTCGGCTGCAAACAGCTCCATCGACGCGCGTGCCCGGTCGTTCGGCATGTCGCCGAACTGCAGCAGCGTCGCCAGGGTGCCGAAGCCCAGCGTGCCCTGCGACTCCAGCAGCTGCTCGCGCACCGACTCCGGCGAGCCGGCGATGATGAAGCCCTGCTCGACGAGCTCCTTGTAGGAGTACTCGTGGAACGGCTTGAGGCCCGAGAGCATGGCTGCCTTCATGCCGCCCATGCTCATGTACCCGGGTGGGTAGAGGTACTCGAGCTTGTGCTTGAGACCCTTGTTGAACAGCCAGTGGATGTGCTTCTCGGCTGCGGCGTGCGCCTCGGCGTCGGTGTCGGCGACGTGGATCGGGAAGAGCGCGCCGAGCTGCGACGGGTCGGCCTCGTAGCCGTACCTGTTGGCCGCGGCGCGCACGCCGTCCAGCCAGCTCTTCTGCAGCGCCGTGGGCGCGTACACCGACATGAAGGTGTAGCGGTGCTTCGCCACCCAGTCGAACGTCTCGGGCGAGCCGAAGCCGGGCACCCAGATCGGCGGGTGCGGCTCCTGGATGCAGCGCGGCCAGACGTTGACATAGCGGAAGCGGTAGTTCTTCGAGATCCACTCGAACGGCTCCTCGGCCGTCCACGCCTTGATGATCAGGTCGTGCGCCTCGTTGAAGCGCTCGCGCGAGCGGGTCGGGTCGCTGCCGAAGGTGAAGTACTCGACACCGATGCCGCGCACGAAGCCGCTGATGATGCGGCCGCCCGACACGCAGTCGAGCACCGCGATCTCCTCGGCCACGCGCAGCGGATGGTCGCGCAGCGGCAAGGCATTGCCGATGATGGCGATCTTCATCCGCTTCGTCTCGCGCACGATCAGGGCGGCCATCACGTCGGGGCACGGCATCATGCCGTACGTCGTCTGGTGGTGCTCGTTGACCGAGACGCCGTCGAAGCCGAGCTCCTCGGCGTAGACGAGCTGGTCGAGGTACTCCTTGTAGAGCTGCTGGCCCTTGCGGGGATCGAAGTGCTTGCGCGGGTAGGTCAGCCAGGAGGTCTGGTACTCGTCGAAGTTCTCCGGGGTCTCCGGGTACGGCATCAGGTGGAAGAGAAAGACGTCCATCTCAGGCCTCCAGGAAGTCGACGAGGAGCGCGGCCGTGGCGGCGGCGTCCTCCAGGAACGGGGCGTGTGCGACCCCGGGGATGGTGGCGAGACGGGCACCGGCAATCTTCTCGACGTAGCGCTCGCCATGGACGATCGGCACCAGGTGATCCTCCTCGCCCCAGACGACCAGCGTCGGCGCGGTGATCCGGTAGAGCCGCGACTCCAGCTTCGGGTTGCAGCAGTACGGGTTCCAGGCCAGGCGCGCGAACGAGACCTTCTCGCGGTAGAGGCCCAGGATGAAGTCGAGGTCAGGCTCGGCCGGAAAGAGCGAGGCGGCGATCGCCGGGTCGTGGAAGACAGCGGCAACCGTCTCCTCCGGGTTCATGCCGAAGAGATCCTTGACCGGCGCCTCCCAGATGTCGAGGCCGACCGCGTTGAGCAGCACGAGCTTGCGCACCTTCTCGGGCGAGTGCACCGCCAGCTCGGCGGCGAGCCAGCCGCCCAGCGACGTGCCAACGACGTCGACCCCGTCGAGCCCGAGCACGTCGAGCAGGTCGAGGTAGTGGTAGACGAGGTCGTCCATGCACTCGATGTGCTGCATCTCGCCGGACAGCCCGAAGCCGGGATGGTCGGGTGCCAGCACGTCGAAGCCGGCCTCGGCCAGCAGGCCGTGGAAGGGCAGCCACGCTCCCGCCCCGCCTGCGCCGTGCAGGAAGAGCACCGGCCGGCCGGAGCCGCCCCGGAAGAGGTTCACCTGCACCCCTCGGACATCGAGCTGCACGCTCGCGTGATCAACAGTCTGCGCCATCCGGCAACAGCCTCCTTGTAGACGTGGTCGCCGAACCTACTCCCGGAAGGCTGTCGCAGCAAGCGACCAGCACCGGCGGCAACTCGCTTGACCGCCAGGTGTGAGAGCATCCGGTGGCACCCGTTCGATGCAACGTCATTGCCTGTCAACGCAAGGGAGAGTTCGTGAACGCACTATCCAAGCGGCACCGCCTGCTGGTGACCACGGTCGTTGCGGCAGGAGTGGCCCTGGTGGCCGTCGCCGGCAGCCTGGCCGCACCCGGCTCCGCCGCCAAGCAGGCCGCCAAGGACACGCTCGTCGTCCTGACGCCGCACATCGCACCGGCCCTCGATCCTGACGGCGTCGGCGCCAACGACCCCGGCCAGTGGCTGATCGGCCGCAACGCCGCCGACCGTCTCGTCAAGTACACGACGACGACGACCGACGGCATCAACAACCCGAACTACGCCGTCGGCCAGGACGCCTTCACGGGCCAGCTGGTCAAGTCGTACAAGCGGGCAGGCACCGTCTTCACGTTCAACCTGAAGCAGGGCGTCACGTCCTGCGCCGGCAACGAGTTGACCGCAGAGGACGTCGTCTACACGTTCGCCCGCGCCAAGTCGGTGTCCGGCGCCTCGCCCGTCGCCTGGTTCCTCGGCAACGTCGCCAGCGTCCTGCCGCTCGATCCGCTCATCTCCAAGGATCCGAAGGCCAAGGAGCTCAAGGGCGAGGTCACGGCCGTGGACAAGTACACGGTCAAGATCACGCAGATGAACGCGAACGGCCTCTTCCCGCGCACGTCCGAGATCTTCGCGCTGGAGATCTTCGACTCGGTCGAGATGAAGAAGCACGCCACGGCCAAGGATCCGTGGGCGCACAGCTGGAACGATCAGACCGGCATCGCCGCCTACGGCCCCTACTGCGTCAGCAAGTGGATCAAGGGCAGCGAGATCGACCTGACCGCGAATCCCAACTACAACTGGGGCCCCAAGCCGCAGTTCTCGAAGGTGATTCTGCGCCAGGTGCCGTCCAACTCCAGCCGCATCGCGGCCCTCAAGGGTGGCTCTGCCGACATCGCGCAGGACCTCAGCCCGACCGAGCTGAACAGCCTGAAGTCCTCGTCGAACGTGACCGTCTACGGCACGTACAACAACCAGTCGACGTGGATGCACCTGAACTACAAGTACGCCCCGTGGAACCTGCCGAACAACAAGTACCTCCGGCAGGCCATCGCGTACGCGATCCCGTATGACGAGATCATCTCGGGCGTCTACAAGGACGAGGCCCGCCGCTGGTACGGCCACGCTCCGTCGACGTACTACGGCTTCTCGCCGATCAAGCGCTACGACACGAACATGGCCAAGGCGAAGGCCATGCTGATCAAGGCCGGCTTCCCGGGCGGCAAGGGTCTCGAGAAGTACGCCTCGGGCCTGCACCTCGTGTACCCGGCCGAGAACTCGGCAGTGCTCGAGCCGTTCGCGAACCAGATCCGCACCTCGCTGGCCACGATCGGCGTCAACGTGACGCTCGATCCGATCCCGCTCGGCCAGTTCCAGGACCGGCACCTCGCCAAGAAGGACATCCCCATGGGGATCATCGACTTCGGCGCGCCGTTCGCTCCTGACACCGGCTACGCGCAGCAGCTGTTCTACGCCTCGGTGGACAAGGGCGGCCTGACGAACTCGGAGAACTACTCGAATCCGAAGTTCGATGCCCTCGTCGATCAGTCCAAGAAGACCGCCGGCGCGACCCGCCTGGCGATCCTCAAGAAGGCCGCGCTGATCCAGATGGACGAGCTCCCGACCATCCCGGTCGTCGAGTTCAAGAGCCGCCTGGCCGTCCGCAAGGGCATCTCGGGCTGGACGCTGACGAGCGACAACACGCTCGTGTTCTCGGACTTCAAGTCGACGAACTAGTCACAGCGACACCACGGTTGGACGAGGGGCCCCGCACGGGGCCCCTCGTCATTTCCCACTCACCGCCCGTCAGGGCCGCCGGGGCGCCGTGGCGCATGCCGTCTCGGCACCCTCTCTCCAATTGTCCGGTCCAACGGCCCATAGCCGGTACCGGCCCCGCTGTCCCGGCTACGAGGCCTTGCAGCGGACGTTTCGACGAGCGGGAGCCCCCTAGCCGCCCAGGTACTCGACGTCGACGGGGCCGTCGTGCCAGGCCAGCACGATGCAGCCGTTGCGCGTCGAGAGCGGGCCGTGCACGTGGCCGGCCGGGAAGCAGAGGTAGCTGAACGGCGCGAGCTCGCGGCCCTCCAGCGAGAGATCGCCTTCGAGCAGCAACTCCTCCTGCAAGCAGGTGTGGCGCTCCGGGCCCTGACTCTTCCAGCCGGGCGGCAGCTTGATCAGGACGGTGCTGGCGCCGGTGGCGGGATCCTCGCTGACGACGGCGACCATCTCGCCGGGCGCCGTCGTGAAGCCGACGTCGCCGTAGAGCGCGTTGACATCGATCCACTCGACCGAGGCGAGGTCAAGGCCGGTGACGGGCAGGCGGGCGATGGCGTGAGATCCTTTCAAGACGAGTGACCGGCATCATCTTCCTGCACAAGCTGCAGCAAGAACGATTCGATCACCACTAGGGCGTTGTCTGGGCTAGCGCAGTCGCCGGACACGGTCATTCGCCCAGTGAGGTGCGACTCGCACACGGTCGTCAGCCTCGTAGTCGACATCCACGAACTCCTGCGCACCGAGCCACGTTGTCCCGGGGAGCGTGAAGTGCAGCGTGAACATCGACGTGTCTGGCCGCACGGCGTGACCCCACCGGCTGAGCGCGCTGCCGGTATCTCAAGTCCGCGGACGTCAACGCAGTCTTCGCGATAGCGATTGAGCGCGGTGTCCCACGCGAACTCGGTCTCGGCAACCGAAAGTTCGTCGGAGCCCGCAGCCTCGGTCATACCGAGGCGATTGCCGAGTCCGCAGCCAGCCCATCCGGCGTCGTGGAGTCGCGGGTGACGAGGGTGGCGTAGCGGCCCCCGAGCTCGAGCAGCGCATCGTGGCGGCCGCGCTCGACCACCGTGCCCTGGTCGAGCACCACGATCTCGTCGGCATCGCGCACGGTCGAGAGGCGATGCGCGATGGCGATCGTCGTGCGCCCCTCGGAGAGCCGGTCGAGCGCCTCCTGCACGAAGCGCTCCGTCTCGGTGTCGAGCGACGACGTGGCCTCGTCGAGCACCAGGATCGGCGGGTTGCGCAGGATCGTGCGGGCGATGGCGATGCGCTGCTTCTCGCCGCCCGAGAAGCGGTAGCCGCGCTCGCCGACGACGGTGTCGTAGCCCTCGGGCAGCGCGGCGATGACGTGGTGGATGCGCGCGGCAACGGCGGCCGCCTCGACCTCCGCATCGGTTGCCTCGGGCTTGGCGAAGCGCAGGTTCTCGCGCACCGAGGCGTGGAAGAGGTAGGTCTCCTGCGAGACGACACCGACCGCGTCGGCGAGCGACGCGAACGAGAGGTCGCGCACGTCGATGCCGTCGATCGTGACGCGGCCCCGCTCGGCCTCGTAGAGGCGCGCCACCAGGTAGCCGAGCGTCGTCTTCCCCGAGCCTGTCTCGCCCACGATGGCGGTTCGCGTGCCGGCCGGGACGACGAGCGACACGCCCTGCAACGTCCATTCCTCGCCGTACCGGAACCAGACGTCGTCGAAGACGACCTCGCCGCGCAGCTGCGAGCGGTCGATCGTGCGGGCGTCCGGCCGCTCGTCGATGTCCACCGGCAGGTCGAGGTACTCGAAGACGCGGTCGAACAGCGCCATCGAGGTCTGCACCTCGACGTTGACGTTGAGCAGCTGGCCGATCGGGAAGAAGAGGCGGGTCTGCAGCGTCGTGAACGACACGAGCGTGCCGATCGTGATCGCGCCCCAGCCGTAGGTCTGGGCGAGGCCGCCAAACCAGTAGACGGCCGCGGGCATGATCGCGAAGGTCATCTGGATCGAGCTCATCACCCAGCGTCCGGCCATCGACTGGCGCACCTCGAGCTCGGCGAGGTGGCCCGACTCGTGGTGGAAGCGGTTGGCCAGCTCGGGCGAGCGGCCCATCGTCTTGCCCAGCAGGATGCCGCTGATCGACAGCGACTCCTGGACGAGCGTGGACATGTCGGCCATCGTCTTCTGGCGGCGCGTGGCGATGCCCTTGCGCTGCTTGCCGACGCGGCGGGTCAGCACCACGAACAGCGGCAGCAGCCCGAGCGAGAAGGCGGCGAGCCGCCAGTCGAGCAGGAAGAGCGCGATGATCACGGCGAGCACCGTGGTGCCGTTCGCGACCACCGAGGTCGCCGTCGAGGTGACGACCTCCTGCACGCCGCCGATGTCGTTGGAGATGCGCGACTGCACCTCGCCGGAGCGGGTGCGCGTGAAGAAGGCGAGCGACATCCGCTGCAGGTGGCGGTAGACGTCGGTGCGCAGCCCGTGCATGACGCGCTGGCCGACCTGGGTCGAGAGCAGCGTCTGGCCCACGCCGAGAATCGACAGCAGCACCGAGATGGCGATCATGCCGCCGGCGAGCAGGCTGACGAGCGTCGCGTCCTTCTGCGGGATCGCGGTGTCGAGCAGGCTCTTCAGCAGGAACGGCGAGATGATGCCGAGCGCCGACGAGATCAGGATCAGGAAGAGGACGGCCGAGAGACGGCGCCGGTGCGGCCTGAAGAGCTGGGCCACCCGGCGGAGGTTCTGCTTGCGCACGTCCGGATCGGCTGCCCGCTCGGGGGCATCCCTCGGTACGTCGAACATGCCTCCGTGCGCGCGCGCCATCAACGGCTAAGGGTACGGGTCTCGCGTGCGGTCGGGACGGGCGGCCCGCCGCCCGGTTAGAGTCGGAGCCATGATCGTCACCATCACACCCGCCGGGGCCGCCGCTCTGCTCGACCAGGAGAGGTTCGGCACGCTCAAGGTCGTGCTCGCCCCGGCCGACTCGCTGGAGCGCGCCCTCGGGCTGCTGCGCGCCACCGCAGCCGAGGAGCCCGACCACGTGTGGATCCCGGCCCACGTGCTGCAAGGCCTCGCGCAGCGCACGCCCGCGTGGGACGAGAGCTTCGCCGCGATGCTCGTCAAGGTGACGCCGTACGGCTGGTACGACCGGGCGACGCAGCGCGTGAAGGCGCACGTGGAGCGCGCGGCGTGATGGGTGGCCGCGAGGTCGTGATCGTCGAGGCGGTGCGCAGCGCCGTCGGACGCGGGCACCCCGAGAAGGGCGTCTACCGCGACGTCCACGCCAACGTGCTGCTCGGCACGGTGCTGGCCGAGCTCGTCCGCCGCGCCGGCATCGACCCGCACCAGGTCGACGACGTGATCACCGGCTGCGTCACGCAGTACGGCGAGCAGTCGCTGAACATCGGCCGCAACGCCTGGCTGCAGGCGGGCCTCCCCTACCAGGTGCCGGCCACCACGCTCGACCGCCAGTGCGGCTCCAGCCAGCAGGCGCTGAACTTCGCCGCCGCCCAGGTCGCCGCAGGCGTTCACGATGTCGTGATCGCCGCGGGTGTCGAGCACATGGGCCACCTGCCGATCGACACGCAGGAGCGCTGGCAGGACGGCCTCGGCACTGCCTGGCCGCAGGAGCTGCTCGACCGCTACGCCTTCGTGCCGCTCGGCATCGCCGGGGAGGAGCTCGCCCGCGCCTACGACGTCTCGCGCGAGGCGATGGACGAGCTGGCTGCCCGCTCGCACCGGCTGGCGGCCGCGGCGACGGCCGAGGGCCTGTTCGCCCGCGAGATCGCGCCGGTGGCCGGCGTCACGGCCGACCAGGGCATCCGTCCCGCTACGACGACTGCGTCGCTTGGCGCACTGAAGCCGGCCTTCCGCGAGGGCGGCAGCGTCACTGCCGGCAACGCGTCGCAGATCTCCGACGGCGCCGCGGCCCTGCTGCTGACCACGCGCGAGAAGGCCGCCGAGCTGGGCCTCCGCCCACGCGCCCGCGTGCTCGACCAGGCGGTCGTCGGCGTCGATCCCGTGCTGATGCTGGAAGGCCCGATCCCGGTGACACGCAAGCTGCTCGGCCGGCTCGGCCTGGGGATCGGCGACATCGACCGCTACGAGATCAACGAGGCCTTCGCCTCGGTGCCGATCGCCTGGGAGCGCGAGCTCGGCGCCGACCGCGAGCGAATGAACGTCAACGGTGGCGCGATCGCGCTCGGGCACCCGCTGGGCGCCTCGGGCGCGCGCCTCCTCACGACGCTGCTGCACGAGCTGGAGCGCAGCAACACGGAGCTAGGCCTCGTGGCGATGTGCTGCCGGGGCGGAATCGGGACAGGAACGGTGATCCAGAGGGTATGAGCGGCACAGAGAACACGGGCAACGGCACCGCGCAGGGCGGCGGCGCGGGTCGCGGCGCCCTCGTCGCAGGCGGGGCCTCCGGCCTGGGTGAGGCAACAGCGCGGCGGCTCGCCCGTGAGGGCTTCCGGGTCGTCGTCTTCGACCGCGACGAGGCAGGCGCGCAGCGGGTCGCCGCGGCGATCGGTGGCGGTGCAAGTGCGGTCAGCGGCGACATCTGCGACGGCGCTGCCGTCCAGGCCGCCGTGGCTGCGGCCGCCTCCTCCCCGCTCGGCCTGCGGGTAGCCGTCAGCTGCGCGGGCGTGATCATCTCCGAGAAGGCGGTCGGCCGTGACGGCGCCCACGACTACGAGCGCTTCATGCGCGTGATCAACATCAACCTGGGCGGCACCTTCAACGTGCTGCGCCTGGCGGCGGCCGCAATGAACGGCAACGAGGCCCTGGCCGACGAGGACGGCGAGCGCGGCGTGATCATCAATACCGCGTCGATCGCCGCCTACGAGCCGCAGATCGGGCAGATCGCCTACGGCGCCTCGAAGGGCGGCATCGTCACGATGACCCTCGCCGCCGCCCGCGACCTGGCGAGCCGCGGCATCCGCGTCGCCAGCATCGCGCCCGGCACGATGGAGACGCCGATGCTGGCGTCAGTGCCCGACGAGGTACGCGCCTCGATCGCCGCGACGATCCCCTTCCCGTCACGCTTTGGCCATCCCGACGAGTTCGCGTCGCTCGTCGCCCACATCGTCGAGAACCGGCTGCTCAACGGCGAGACGATCCGGCTGGACGGCGCCCT
>CANNRA010000072.1 GCA_947507735.1 Actinomycetota bacterium | reverse complement strand
GTCTCCAACCTCAGCTTCAGCTTCCGCGGCAACGACCACGTGCGCGAGGCGATGCACTCGGCCTTCCTCTACCACGCGATCCGCGCCGGCCTGGACATGGGCATCGTCAACGCCGGGCAGCTCGTGGTCTACGAGGACATTGCGCCCGACCTGCTGGAGCGCGTCGAGGACGTCCTCTTCAACCGCCGCAGCGACTCCACCGAGCGGCTGGTGGAGTACGCCGAGCGCGTCAAGGGACAGGCCTCCGAGCGCGTCGTCGACCTCGCCTGGCGCGACGCCCCCGTTGGCGACCGGCTGCGCCATGCGCTGGTGCACGGCGTCGTCGACTTCATCGAGGCCGACACCGAGGAGGCGCGCCAGTCCCTGCCGCGGCCGCTCGACGTGATCGAGGGCCCGCTGATGGACGGCATGAAGGTGGTCGGCGACCTGTTCGGCCAGGGAAAGATGTTCCTGCCGCAGGTGGTCAAGAGCGCGCGCGCCATGAAGCGCGCCGTCGCCTACCTGGAGCCGTACATGGAGGACGAGAAGGCCGGTGGCTCGACGCAGGGCAAGGTGCTGCTCGCCACGGTCAAGGGCGACGTCCACGACATCGGCAAGAACATCGTCGGCGTGGTGCTGGGCTGCAACAACTACCAGGTGATCGATCTGGGCGTGATGGTGCCGGCCGCGCGCATCCTCGACACAGCCATCGCCGAGGGCGTCGACGTCATCGGCCTGTCAGGCCTGATCACGCCGTCGCTGGACGAGATGGTGTCGGTTGCGCGAGAGATGGAGCGCCGGGGCATCACGCTGCCGCTGCTGATCGGCGGGGCGACAACCTCGCGCCAGCACACCGCGGTGAAGATCGCGCCGGTGTTCTCGCAGCCCGTCGTGCACGTGCTCGACGCCTCCCGTGTCGTCGGCGTCATGTCGGCCCTCAACGATCCCGAGCGGAAGGCCTCGCTGGACGCGGAGAACCGCCTCGACCAGGATCGCCTGCGCGAGCAGTACGGCGAGCGCGAGCGCAAGCCGCTGCTGCCGATCGCCGACGCCCGTGCGAACCCCGTGCCGATCGAGTGGCGCGCCGAGGACGTCGTGGCGCCGCCCTTCATCGGCCGCCGCGTGCTCGAGGACATCCCGCTCGCCGAGATCGTGCCGACGATCGACTGGCAGTTCCTCTTCTCCGCCTGGGGTCTCAAGGGCAAGTTCCCCAAGATCCTCGACGACCCGGAGCAGGGCCAGGCTGCGCGCGACCTCTACGCGTCGGCGCAGGAGCTGCTCGCAAAGATCGTCGCCGACCGCTCGTTGCAGGCGAAGGCGGTCTACGGCTACTGGCCCGCTGCCTCCGACGGTGACGACGTCGTGCTCTACACGGACGAGACGCGCACCACCGAGCTGACCCGCTTCCACTTCCTGCGCCAGCAGGCGGCCTACGGCGACGAGCGTTCCAACCGCTCGCTCGCCGACTTCGTCGCGCCCATCGGCTCCGGCCTCGCCGACCACATCGGCGCCTTCGCTGTGACCGCGGGCATCGGTGCCGACGAGCTCGCCCGCTCGTACGAGGCCCAGCACGACGACTACCACTCGATCATGGTCAAGGCCCTCGCCGACCGCCTCGCCGAGGCCCTGGCCGAGCTGCTGCACTCGCGCTCGCGCCGCGAGTGGTACGCCACCGGCGAGACGTTCACCCCGGAGGAGCTGGCCGCGGAGAAGTACCGTGGCATCCGGCCGGCGTTCGGCTACCCGGCGTGCCCCGATCACACCGAGAAGCGCGCTCTGTTCGACCTGCTCGTCGCCGAGCCCGAGGGCATCACCCTCACCGAGTCGTTCGCGATGCTGCCCGCCGCGTCGGTGAGCGGCATCTACCTTGCGCACCCGGGCACGCGCTACTTCTCGGTCGGGCGGCTCGGCCGCGACCAGGTCGAGGATTACGCACGTCGCAAGGGGATCAGCCTGGAAGAGGCAGAGCGCTGGCTGTCGCCGAACCTCGGCTACGACCCGGCCGAAACGACCGCATGAGTCGGCTATTCTCCGGCAGGCCGAGCGGCACGCCTGACACCCTCGTCCTCCCCTGAGCCATGCGGACAACGCTGAAAAGAGGAGTCGGCCGTGCAGGCGCCCTGAGCGGGAACGGGAAGGCCGTCCTGCCGCCCGCCGCGCAGACACCGGTTGCCGTCTACCGCGCGCCGGAGCCGCCGCAGCGCAGCGGTTGGCAGGCAGCACGCCGCTATCTCGGCTGGTTCCTCGTCGCCGCGACGATGATCGGCGCCGGCCTGCTCGGTGGGGCCTACCTCTACTTCCACGAGAGCGTCGCGCAGATCCGCGCCCACTCGGTGGACGTGAAGACGGCGCAGCGGCGCCTCTCGATCCCGTTACCGGGCCAGGCTGCGATCGCCCTCGTCATCGGCTACGACCACCGCGCCAACGAGGGCAACGGCGCGCCGTCTCGCTCCGACACGCTGATGCTGCTGCGCGCCGACCCGCAGACGAAGTCGATCTCGATGCTCTCGCTGCCGCGCGATCTCGTCGTCCGCGTCACCTGCCCGGGCCGCGGCTCGACCACCCAGAAGATCAACTACGCCTACGCCTGGTGCGGTTCCAAGGGCACGATCGAGACGGTGAAGGAGCTGACGGGCCTCCCGATCAACTACCTGATCACGGTCAACTTCAGGGGCTTCAAGCAGGTCGTCAACCGGCTTGGCGGCGTCTGGATCGACGTCGACCACCGCTACTTCAACGATCAGGGTGGTCCCAACGGCTACGCCACGATCAACCTGCAGCCGGGCTACCAGCGGCTCGACGGCGGCCGTGCCCTCGACTACGTGCGCTTCCGCCACACCGATTCCGACTTCTTCCGCGTCGCGCGCCAGCAGCAGTTCGTCAAGGCGGTGCGCTACCAGTTGAAGCACAAGTTCAACGTCGTGACGCTGCCGTCGCTGGTCAACGCGCTCACGCACAACGTCGAGGTCGGCGTTGGCGGCAGCGGGCAGCTCTCGGGCGCGACGATCCTCTCGTACGCGAACTTCATCCTCGGCCTGCCGGCGGGCGGCTTCTTCCAGGCGAAGATCGACAATGCGACCGGCTACGCGGACGTGCGCGCGACCACCTCGTCGATCCAGGCAGCGGTGCAGGAGTTCGCTAACCCGGACATCGGCGCCGCCGATGCCGCTGCCATCGCCGGCGGTCTCGCCGCCAGGCCGAAGCCTGCCAAGCCCGGCACCAAGAAGCCCGCGGCGCCTGCCGCCCCGCTGCCGCAGAACACCACGCTGACCGTGCTGAACGGCAATGGCATCGCGGGCTCCGCTTCGAACGCCAGCTACCTGCTCGGCCAGCGCGCCTACAAGGTGGTGCTGCCGGCCACCGGCAGGCCCGCCAACGCTCCGAACTGGAATTTCTTCCGCACCAAGGTCTTCTTCGACGAGGGGCAGGCGGGCTCGAAGCTCGTGGCGGCCAAGGTTGCCAACCTCTTCGGCAGCGCCGACGTCGAGCAGCTCCCGGGCGATATCGCGGCGCTCTCCGGCGGCGCCATGATCACCGTGGTGGTCGGCGCGACCTTCCACAACGCCCTGGCCAATACCGCGCCCGTGCGGCGCACCCCGCAGCGGCAGGCGCCCGCCGTGCGCGACGTCTCCAGCGAGGCGGCGAGCCACCTGCGCGGCATCAAGGCGCCGTTCCGCCTGCTCGCCCCGACGACGATCGACACGAGCTCGCGCTTCTCCGGCTCGACGCCGGTGCGCACCTACCAGCTCAACAGGGGACATCGTGCGGTGCGCCTGGTCTTCCTGCAGGGCAGCGGCCAGTACTGGGGCATCCAGGAGACCGACTGGACGACCGCGCCGATCCTCGCCGATCGCAGCTTCCGGCGCGTCGTTGGCGGGCGTATCTACGACCTCTACTACAACGGGCCACACCTGCACATGGTGGTGCTGCGCTGGGGCGGCGCGAGCTACTGGGTCGTCAACACGCTGCTCGACAACATCTCGAACGAGACGCTGTTCGCGATTGCCAAGGGCCTCAAGCCGGTGCCGCGGGCATAGCCGCCCGGCCCGAGTAGACTTCCTGCGATGCGGATAGGGATCTTCGGTGCCGGCTATGTCGGCCTTGTCACCGGCACATGCTTCGCCGACCTCGGGCACGACGTCACCATCAGGGACATCGTGCCGGCGCGCGTCGAGGCGCTGCGCGCAGGCAGGGTGCCGATCTACGAGCCCGGCCTCAAGGAGCTGATCGCGAAGAACGCCGCGCGCCTCACCTTCACCACCGAGATCGCCGACGTCGTCAGGGACGCGGACGTGCTGTTCGTCTGCGTCGGCACGCCGCCCACGCACTCCGGTGACGCCGATCTCTCGGCTGTCTGGACGGTCGTGGACGAGCTGCCCCAGGACGACCGTCGCGTCGTGCTCGTGATGAAGAGCACCGTGCCCGTCGGCACGGGCGCGAAGGTGCGCACCGCCCTGGACGAGCGCGGGCTGCACAACGTCGGCTACGTCTCCAATCCCGAGTTCCTGGCCGAGGGCTCCGCTCTCAGCGACTTCCGCAACCCCGACCGCGTCGTGATCGGCGCCTACGAGGCAGCCGACGGCGATGTCGTCGAGCGGCTGCACCAGGGCATCGACACCGTGTTCGTCCGTGCCGACGTCGCCTCGGCCGAGATGGTCAAGCTCGCTGCGAACGCCGCGCTGGCCGTGCGCATCAGCTTCATCAACGAGATCGCGAACGTCTGCGAGCTGACCGGCGCCGACGTCAACACGGTGGCCCTCGGCATCGGTCTCGACCACCGCCTCGGCAAGCACTTCCTGCGCGCCGGCATCGGCTTCGGTGGCTCCTGCTTCCCCAAGGACGTCTCGGCGCTCAAGCAGCTCGCCGGCAACGCGGGCTATCACTTCCAGCTGCTCGCCTCGGTGATCGAGGTCAACGAGCTGCAGAAGCGGCGCGTCATCGGCAAGCTGCAGAAGCACCTGGGCACGGTGCGTGACAAGCGCGTCGCCCTGCTTGGTCTCGCCTTCAAGCCCAACACCGACGACATGCGCGAGGCCCCGAGCCTCGTGCTCAGCGCCCGGCTCCTCGCCGAGGGCGCCGACGTCCGGGTGTGGGATCCCGTCGTGGAAGACCTGGGCCAGCTGCCGCACGGCGTCGTCGTCTGCAGCTCGGTGGAGGAGGCGCTCGATGGCGCCGACGCCGCCGTGATCGTCACCGAGTGGGACGAGCTGAAGTCCGTCGCCTCGGCCGACGCGCTCGCCCGCATGCGCACGCCGCTGATCATCGACGGCCGTAATCTGCTCGACCCCGAGACGGTGCGCGCTGCCGGGTTCACCTACGAGGGCGTCGGCCGCGCTGTCGGGCCGGCCGTCTCGGCCTGATGCTGACCGCAGTGATCCTCGTCGGCGGGGAGGGGACGCGGCTGCGGCCGCTCACGACCCGTACTCCGAAGCCGATGCTGCCACTCGTCGACCGGCCGCTGCTCGCCTACACCTTCGAGCACCTCGCCAAGCATGGCGTCGGCCGCGCAGTCCTCTCGTGCGGCTACCTGCCGACGCAGATCGAGGCGCACTTCGGCGCGAGCCACGAGGGCATGGAGGTCGAGTACCGGGTGGAGGAGAGCCCGCTCGGCACCGCTGGCGGCATCCGCTACGGCGCCGAGGGCCGCATCGACGGCACCTTCCTCGGCATGAACGGCGACTCGCTGCGCATGTCCGACATCGGGGGGTTGATCGCCTTCCACCGCGCGAAGCAGGCGCTGGCGACGCTGCTGCTCACCCCGGTCGACGATCCGAGCCGCTTCGGGCTGGTGCGCACTGCCGCCGACGGCCTGGTCACGGGCTTCCTGGAGAAGCCCCGGCCCGAGGAGATCGACACGAACCTGATCAACGCCGGCCTCTACGTGCTGGAGCCGGAGGTGCTCGACCTCGTGCCGCCCGGCAAGCCGCTCTCGATCGAGCGCGACGTGTTCCCGCGGCTCGTCGAGCAGGGGCGACTCTACGGCCTCGCGCAGCCCGGCTACTGGCTCGATGTCGGCACGCCGGAGAGCTACCTGCAGGCCCACCGCGACGTGCTCGACCGCACTGCCGATACCGCCGTCGGCGAGCTGCTCGGCGACGACTTCCTCTCGATCGATCCGACGGCGACCGTTGCGCCAGGCGCGCACATCGTCCCGCCGGCCTTCATCGGGCCGGGCGCGGTGATCGAGGCCGGCGCCCGCGTCGGCAGTCGCACCGTGATCGGCGCAGGTGCCCATGTCGGCGCCGACTGCGTGCTGGAGGATGCAGTGATCGGTGCCCGCGTGCGCCTCGGCCGTGGCACCCACGTGCACGGCGCACTGGTCGGCGAGGACGCCACGCTGGGCGAGGGCTGCAGCGTGCGCGCGCTCGCCGTCGTCGGCCCTGGCGCCCGGATCGGCGACGCGAATATGCTAGACGCCGGTCTGAAGATCGGCGCCGGAGCCGAGATCGCCGCCCGCACCCTCGCCTTCTAGACGACAGGACGCCGCTGATGCCCAACCTCGACCGTTTCGCCTTCGAGACACGCCGTGTCGACAAGCCGTGGGGCTACGAGATCATCTGGGCCGAGTCGGAGCAGTACGTGGGCAAGCTCCTCTTCGTCACGGCCGGCAGCGCGCTGTCGCTGCAGTACCACGAGCTCAAGGACGAGACCGTCTACGTCCAGGAGGGGCTCGTGCAGTGGGAGATCGGCGAGGCCGGCGCCACGGAGCTCGAGGTGCAGGTCGTCGGCCCGGGCACGTCGTTCCGTATCCGGCCCGGCACGGTCCACCGCATGACTGCCGTTGAGGACACCCTGATGCTCGAGGTCTCGACGCCGCATCTCGGCGACGTCGTGCGGCTCGAGGACAGGTACGGACGCGCCGGCACCTAGGAGGTAGGGTAGGCGGCGTGGCGACCATGTCCCGTTACCACGTGAAGGACGTCGCGCTGGCTGCCGAAGGGAGCGCGCGCATCGAGTGGGCGCAGCGGAGGATGCCCGTGCTGCGCGCCGTACGCGAGCGCTTCGCCGCCGAGCGGCCCCTGGCCGGGGTTCGCCTCGCCGCGTGCCTGCCGGTGACCGCCGAGACCGGCGTGCTTGCGCAGACCCTGCAGGCGGGCGGGGCCGACGTGCTGCTGTGCGGCGCCGTGCCCGGCTCGACGCGTGACGAGGTCGCAGCGGCGCTCGTCGTCGAGTGCGGCATCCCGGTGTTCGCGATCGACGGTGAAGACGAGGACACGCGTCACGCCCATCTCGAGGCAGCCTGCGACCACCGGCCGCACCTGGTGCTGGACGACGGTGCCGAGGTGATCGCACAGCTGCACTCGGCCCGTCGCGAGCAGCTCGGCGGCGTGATCGCAGGCTGCGAGCAGTCGGCCACCGGCGTGCTGCGCCTGCGCGCGCTGGAGCGGGACGGCAAGCTCGCCTTCCCGATCGTCGCGGTGGGCGAGACCGCCACCAAGCGTCTCTTCGCCGACCGCCACGGCGTCGGCCAGGCCACCGTTGACGCGATCGCGCGGGCGTCCGGCACGCTGGTCGCGGGGGCGACGTGGGTTGTTGCCGGCTACGGACCGTGCGGGCGCGGCATCGCGGGGCGGGCACGGGCGCTCGGCGCCCGTGTCATCATCATCGAGGTCGATCCGCTGCGCGCCGTCGAGGCCGCGCTGGAGGGGCACCGTGTGCTGCCGTTGAGCGAGGCCGTGATCGAGGCAGATGTGATCGTGACCGCGACGGGCTCCCGCCACGTGCTGGCAGCGCACCACCTCGACCTCCTGCGGGACGGGGTCGTGCTCGCGAACGCGGGCCACTCCAACGTCGAGATCGAGGTGCCTGCGCTGCGCGTGCGTGCCGGCGACGGCGGGCTGCAGCGTGTCCGTCCCGGCGTCGACGAGATCGCTCTCGGCGACGGCCGCAGCGCCTTCCTGCTCGCCGACGGTCGCCCCGTCAACTTTGCTGCCGACTCCCAGCCGACGCTCGTTCTCGACATGGCGCTCGCCTGTCACGCCCTGGCCGCCGAGTACGCGGTTCGCAATGCGGCCGTGCTCGAGCGCAGCGTCTTCGCGGTGCCGGCCGAGATCGACCGCGAGATCGCCCGCGTCGAGCTCGGGGCGCTCGGCATCGAGATCGACGAGCAGACCGCCGCACAGCGCCGCTACGTGGCGTCGTGGGGACTGGAGGCGTAGGGGTGATGGCTGCGGGGGAAGGCAGGGCGCTCGCGCCCGAGGAGATCGTGCGGCTGGACGACGGCCCCGACGGCGTGGCCGTCGTGCTGCTCGATCAGCGCCGGCTGCCGCTGGAGCGCGTCGAGCTGCGCTGCACGTCGGCGGCGGAGGTCGCGGAGGCGATCCGGACGCTCGCCGTGCGCGGGGCGCCTGCCATCGGCATCGCCGCCGCCTACGGGATGGCGCTCGCTGCTGGCCGTGGCGAGGATCTCGTCGCTGCCCGCGCGGTGCTTGCGGCCTCGCGGCCGACCGCTGTCAACCTCTTCTGGGCCCTCGCCGAGCTGGACGCCTGGCAGGGAGATCCGGCCGAGCGCGCCCGCGCGATCCACTGCGAGGAGGTCGAGCGCTGCCGTCGCATGGCCGAGCATGCGCTCGAGCTGTTCGCGCCCGGGGTGCGCGTGCTGACCCACTGCAATGCCGGCGGCCTCGCCACCGGCGGCGTCGGCACGGCGGTCGGGGCGATCATCCGCGCCTGGGAGGAGGGCCTCGTCGAGCACGTCTACGCCGACGAGACGCGCCCGCTCAACCAGGGCGCCCGGCTGACCGCCTGGGAGCTCGAGCAGGCGGGCGTTCCCTTCCACGTGATCGCCGACTCGGCCGCAGCGCTGGCGATGGCTCGTGGCGAGGTGGATCTCGTCGTCACCGGCGCCGACAGAATCGCCGCCAACGGCGACACGGCTAACAAGATCGGCACCTACGGCCTGGCGGTGCTGGCGCGCCACCACGGCATCCCGCTCGTGATCGTGGCGCCGACCTCGACCGTCGACCTCGCCACGCCGGACGGCTCTGGCATCCCGATCGAGGAGCGCGACGGTGCGGAGCTGACGGCCCGCTTCCCCGCGCGTAACCCGGCCTTTGACGTCACGCCGGCCGCGCTGATCGCAGCGATCGTCACCGAGCGCGGCATCCACCGTGCACCCTTTCTCGACCTCTCCCCTGCGGCCCCGCGGCAGGGCGGCAGTCCGGCAGGAGCACTCTCGTGAAAGCGATCATCCTCGCGGCCGGCTACGCCACGCGGCTGTACCCGCTCACCCTTGACCGGCCGAAGGCGCTGCTGCCGGTGGGGGGCCGCCCGATGGTCGAGCACGTCGTCGGTCGTCTGGCGACGATCCCGGAGGTGGACGAGATCCTGCTCGTCACCAACAGCAAGTTTGCGCAGCAGTTCGAGACGTGGGCGGCCGGGTTCACGCCACCGCGGCCCGACCTGCGGACGCGCATCGTCGATGACGGGACGACCGACGAATCGAATCGTCTCGGCGCCAACGGCGACCTCGCCTTCGTGCTGGAGAGCGAGCGGATCGACGACGACGTCGTCGTCGTGGCGAGCGACAACCTCTTCGATGAGAGCCTTGCCGACTTCGCTGCGCTCTGCCGCGAGACGAAGGCGCCCGTGGTCGTGCTCACCGACATCGGCGACCTGGCGGAGATGCCGAAGTACTCGATGGTCGAGGTGGACGAGCGCGGCTGCCTGACCTCGTTCGTCGAGAAGCCGGAGCAGCCGACATCGACGCTCTCCTGCATCGCGCTCTACCACTATCCCCGCCACCTGCTCGGGGAGGTGCGGCGCTACCTGGACGAGGGCAACAACCCCGACCAGCCGGGACGCTTCGTGGCGTGGCTGTTCCCGCGGACGCCGGTGCACACCTGGCGGCTGAACGGCATCTGGTACGACATCGGCGGCTTCGAGGCGCTGGACGAGGCCGACCGGCTCTTCACGGAGTCGGCACAGAGCTGATGCGCCCGCTCCACGCGCCGCGCCGTAGCGTGGCGGCATGGAGCGTTCGCAGCTCGTCGCGCCCGGTCGGGCGCTGCTCGACCTGGTGCTGCCCCGACGCTGCCTTGGCTGCGGCGAGGCCGGCGCGGCGCTGTGTGCCGCTTGCGTGGAGGGCCTGCGGCTGCTGGACGGCCACGTCTGCGGGCTGTGCGGGGCGCCGCGGCCGCGTGCCGGCGAG
>CANNRA010000071.1 GCA_947507735.1 Actinomycetota bacterium | reverse complement strand
TCGACACGCGCGTCGTCGGCGCCTACCGGGCGAGCCGCAGCATGCCGGGCCGCCTCGCCGCCATGGCCTCGGCCGCCGTCGCGCCCTGGCCGCTGCGCCGCGCCTTCGACCTGGACGGGCTGGACGCGCTGCACTACCCGCTCAGCGTGATGCTGCCGCCGGTCTCGCGCCCGCCCGCCGCCACCACCGTGCTCGACGTCCAGCACGAGTTCCTACCCCAGTTCTTCTCGCGCGCCGAGCTCGCCTACCGCCGCGCCGTCTACGGTGCGACCGTGCGCCGCAGCCGCCTCGTCCTGACCATCAGCGAGCACGCCCGCGTCACCCTGATCGAGCGGCTCGGCCTCGCGCCCGAGCGCGTCCGCGCGATCCATCTCGCCGTCGACCACGCCCGCTTCACGCCCGACCCGAGCGTCGCCCGCGAGCCCTTCCTGCTGTACCCCGCCAACCCCTGGCCGCACAAGAACCACGAGCGGCTGTTCACCGCGTTCGGGCTGGTGCGCCGCGAGCGGCCCGACCTGCGGCTCGTCCTCACCGGCTCCGGCCACGAGGGGCGCCCCGTGCCGGAGGGCGTCGACAGCCGCGGCCGCGTCCCCGCCGACGAGCTGGTGCGCCTCTACCGCGCCGCCTCCGCCGTCGTCTTCCCCAGCCTCTACGAGGGCTTCGGCATGCCGCTGCTCGAGGCGATGGCGGTCGGGACGCCGGTCGCCTCGTCCGACGCCGGGTCGCTGCCCGAGGTTGCGGGCGACGCCGCCGTGCTCTTCGACCCGACCGACCCGGAGGCGATCGCCGCGGGCATCCTCGCCGCGCTCGCCGACGCCGACGGCCTGCGCGTGCGTGGCCTCGCCCGCGCCGCCGGCTTCACCTGGGACGGCTGCGCGCGGCAGCACGACGAGGTCTACACGGCCCTCGCCGACGGGATCTGAGCGCTTCCGCCAGAATGGCGCGATGCGCATCTCCGCCAAGGTCGACTACGCGATCCGGGCCATGGTCGAGCTCGCCACCGCCGCCGACACCGGCAAGCCGGTGAAGGGCGAGCGGGTTGCCACCGCCCAGGAGATCCCGCTCAAGTTCCTCGAGAACATCCTGCTCGACCTGCGCCACGGCGGCCTGGTCGCGTCGCAGCGCGGCGTCGAGGGCGGCTACTGGCTGGCCCGCCCCGCCGCCGAGATCCGCCTCGCTGACGTCATCCGCGCGGTGGAGGGCCCGATCGCCAGCGTGCGCGGCACCCGCCCCGGACAGATCGAGTACAAGGGCAGCGCCGAGCCGCTCGAAGACGTGTGGCTCGCCCTGCGGGCGGCGCTGCGCAACGTGCTGGAAGGCGTGACGCTCGCCGACGTCGCCAGCGGCACCCTGCCGCAGGCGATCCGCGATCTGGCCGCCTCGCCGGACGCGCTCGACCCGCGCTGAGCGGGCGGGGCGCCGCCGCGCCTAGCCGAAGGTGCGCGAGTGCCGCGCGACGACGTTGACGATCTGCCGTGGCTCCAGCTCCAGCTGATCGGCCTCGTCGCGCGTCATCTGCACCCACAGCGCGTTGCCGTCGTGGCGCACGAGCTCGACCCGCACCTCGAAGCCGAGATGCACGAGCCGCTCGACCATCGCCTCCTCCGACCCGTCCACCGGCAGGAGCGACAGCGAGATGTCGTGGGGCCGCACGTAGTTGCCGCCAACGCGGTTCGCCTCGCCGACGAACGTCATCACGAACTCGGTGGCGGGGTGCTCGTAGAGGTCGCGCGGGCCGCCGATCTGCTCGATGCGGCCCTTGTTCATCAGCACGATCTGGTCGGCGACCTCCATCGCCTCCTCCTGGTCGTGCGTGACGATCACCGTGGTCGTGTGCGTCCCGTCGTGCAGGCGGCGCAGCCAGGCGCGCAGCTCCTTGCGCACGCGGGCGTCGAGCGCGCCGAACGGCTCATCGAGCAGCAGCACCTCGGGGTCGACGGCGAGCGCGCGGGCGAGGCCCATGCGCTGGCGCTGGCCGCCCGACAGCTGCGCCGGGAAGCGCTTGGCCAGCCCCTGCAGCTGCACCAGCTCAAGCAGCTCCTCGACGCGCTTGTCGATCTCCTCCTGCGGGCGCTTGCGCACCTCCAGGCCGAAGGCGATGTTCTTGGCAACGGTCATGTGCTTGAACGCGGCGTAGTGCTGGAACACGAAGCCGACGCCGCGCTTCTGCGGGGCCGACTCGGTGACGTCCTCGCCGGAGATCAGGATCTCGCCCTCGTCGGGCGTCTCGAGGCCGGCGATGCAGCGCAGCAGCGTCGACTTGCCGGAGCCCGAGGGGCCAAGCAGCGCCGTCAGCGAGCCGGTCTCGACCTCGAGGTTGATGTTGTCGAGCGCGACGAAGCTGCCGAAGCGCTTGCCGACGTTGCGGACGGTGATGCTCACGCCGTCTCCTCCTTGGGCTTGAAGATGCTCATCGCGACGAGGATCACGACGGAGATCAGAGCGAGCACGACCGACACGGCGTAGGCGCCCTTCTGGTTGAAGTCGAGGTACGCGGCGTCGATGTAGAGCGTCGCCGTCTCGGTCTTGCCCTGGATGCGGCCGGAGACGACGTTGACCGCGCCGAACTCGCCGAGTGAGCGGGCCGCCGTCAGCACGACGCCGTAGGCCACGCCCCAGCGGATCGCGGGCAGCGTGATGCGCCGGAAGGTCTGCCAGCCGTTGGCACCCAGGGTCGAGGCGGCCTGCTCCTGCTCGTCGCCGATCTCGCGCAGCACGGGCACCACCTCGCGCACGACGAAGGGCAGCGAGACGAAGATCGTGGCGAGCACCATCGCGGGCAGCGCGTAGACGACCTGGACGCCGTGGTCGAGGAACCACGGCCCGAGCCAGCCCTGACGGCCGTAGAGCAAGAGCAGCGCCAGGCCGACGACAACCGGCGACAGCGCGAGCGGCAGGTCGACGAAGGCGTTGACGAGCCCCTTGCCGGGGAACTTGCGGCGCACGATCGCCAGCGAGAGGGCGACGCCAAAGATGGTGTTAAGCGGCACCGCGATCAGCGCGATCAGCACGGTAAGCCACAGCGCGTGGGCCGCCTGGCCGTCGCTGATGGCGCGCCAGAAGTCACCGACGCCGCTCTCGAAGGCGCGGTAGAAGACCATCACGACCGGCCCGACCAGCACGACGGCGAGGTAGCAGAGCGCGACGAGGCGCAGCGAGAGCTTGCTACGCATCGTGCCTCGTCACGTAACGGCGGATGCCGCCGATGCCGAGCAGCGTCACGAACGAGATGGCCAGCAGCAGCACCGAGACGGCGGCGGCGCCCGGCGTGTTCGCGCTCTCGATCAGGCCGGTGATGTAGACCGACGAGACCTGCGTCTTGAAGGGCAGATTGCCCGAGATGAGGATGACCGAGCCGATCTCGCCGATCGCCCGCGCGAAGGACATGGCGACGCCGGAGAGGATGGCGGGGATCAGCACGGGCAGGATCACCCGGCGGAAGATGAGCGGCGGCGAGGCGCCGAGCGAGGCGGCAGCCTCCTCCATGTCCGTGTCAAGCTCGTAGAGCACGGGCTGCACGGTGCGCACGACGAAGGGCAGCGTCACGAAGAGCAGCGCCCCGGCGATGCCGTAGCGGCTGAACGCGATGTCGATTCCGACCGGGCTCTTCGGCCCGTAGAGCGCGAGCAGCGTCAGTCCGGCAACGATCGTCGGCAGCGCGAAGGGGAGGTCGATCAGCGCGTTGACGATCGACTTGCCGCGGAAGTCGTCGCGCACGAGCACCCAGGCGACGATCGTGCCGAAGACGGCGTTGAGCAGCACGACGATCGCCGAGACGATCAGGGTCAGCTTCAACGCCGCGATCGACTGCGGGTTGCTGATGGCGAACCAGAAGTTGTGGCCGCCGCGATCGGTGCTGCGCCAGACGAGCGCCGCCAGAGGCAGCAGCACGATGATGCTGAGGTACGCGGTGGTCAGCCCGAGGCCGAGGGCGGTCCGGCTGTGCCGAACCGCCCTCGCGTTGACCTTGCGCCCCGGGCGAGGCGCGACTGCGTCGGGTGCCGCGCTCAGACGATCAGCTCCCGACGCCGCCGGAGTTGACGATCTTGCTGAAGCTGCCGTTCGCCGGATCGAAGAAGGCCGGGTCGGCCTTGCTCCAGCCACCGATGAATCTGTCGTCGATCGTGAACAGGCCCGGGCGCGGCGGGAACTTCTGCGTGGCCAGGATGTTCTTGTCGACCGGGCGGAAGCCGTACTTCGCCGAGAGCAGCTGCGCCTCGGGCGTGAACAGGTACTTCGCGAACGCAAGGGCTGCGTCGTGGTTCTTCGAGCTCTTGAGCACGGCAACCGGGGTGTCGATGCGCAGCGTGATGCGCGGGATGCGGTAGAAGACCGGCTGCTTCTGCTGCTGGGCGAGGATCGCCTCGTTCTCGTAGGTGAGCAGGACGTCGCCCTTGCCCGAGAGGAACGAGTTGAGCGCGTCACGGCCCGACTTGTCGAAGGAGACGATGTTCCTGGCGACCTTCTTCAGGTAGTCGAGGGCCTGCGCCGGCTTCTTGCCCGCCTTGATCTGCGAGTAGTACGCGGCGACGATGTTCCACTTCGCGCCGCCCGAGGTGATCGGGTTGGCGGTGACGATGCCGACGCCGGGGCGGGCGAGGTCGCTCCACTCCTTGATCTTCTTCGGGTTGCCGTCGCGCAGCACGAAGACGACGACCGAGTTGGTCGGCACGCCGCTGTTCGGCAGCTCGGACTTCCAGTTGGCGCTGACGAGGCCGGCATCGACGAGCGTCTTCACATCCGGCTCGAGCGAGAGGTGCACGAGATCGGCGTTGAGACCGTTGACGATGGCGCGGGCCTGGTCACCCGAGGCGCCGTAGGACTGGTCAAACGTGACGCTCTTGCCCTCGGTCGTGGCCTGGAAGGCCGGGATGATCGCCTTGTACTCCTCCTTGGGGGTGGAATACGCCACGAGCGACAGCTTGACCCCGTCCTGCTTGACCGCCCTGGCGGTCGGCGCAGCTGTCGCACTGGCAACGGCCAGCGCTGCGGTGGCCACGACGGCAGCAATGGCAACAATTCCTATGGAGATCGTCTTCTTGATGGGACGCATGCTAGCACCTCATTGGAGAGTGTTATGAGTCGGATAAGCATACATTATCCCTTTCTTGTCGATCAAAGAAGTAGAGAAAGAGCGCAAACGGCGCGACGAAGCCCCTCCCCATGCGCCTTTCCCCGCTCAGGCGACGGTCAGGAGGCGGAGCGAAGACGAGCGAGATCGGCATCGACGAGCAGCTGCACCAGCTGCTCGAAGCCGACCTCGGGACGCCAGCCGAGCTGCCGGCGAGCCTTGCTGGCATCGCCGACCAGGTTGTGCAGCTCGGCCTTGCCCCGCAGGAATGCCGGATCGACCCGGACATGCCGCTCCCAGTCGAGCCCCACATGGCCGAACGCGGCCGCCACGAGGTCGCGCACGCTGTGCAGCACGCCCGAGGCGATCACGTAGTCGTCCGGCTCGTCCTGCTGGAGCATCAGCCACATCGCCTGCACGGAGTCGCCGGCGTAGCTCCAGTCGCGACGCGCGTCGAGATCGCCCAGCACGAGCTCGTCCTGCAGGCCGAGCTTGATCGCCGCTGCGCCGGCGGCGACCTTGCGCGGCAGGAAGTCGAGCGGGCGCCGCGGCGACTCGTGGTTGTAGAGGATCCCCGACGAGGCGTGCAGGCCGTAGCGGACGCGGTAGCTGCGCACGATGAAGTGCGCGTACGCCTTCGCCACGCCGTACGGGGTGAGCGGCGAGAGCGGCGTCTGCTCGGTCTGCGGCGTCTCGCGCGGCTCGCCGAAGATCTCGCTCGACGACGCCTGATAGGCCCGGGCCTCGGGCCGGTGACGGCGCACGGCCTCGAGCAGCGCCGTGGCGCCGACCGCGGCGAACTCGGCGGTGGCTACCGGCTCGTCCCAGGAGCGCGGCACGAACGACGGCGCCGCCAGGTTGTAGATCTCATCCGGCGCGAACGCGGCGAGCGCCACGCCGAGCTGCCCCTCGTCCAGCAGGTCGATCTCGAGCAGCTCGACCCGGCCCTGCACGGCGGCGAGATTCGGGAACGGCCCGGTCGCCCCGGGGCGCACGACGCCAGCCACCTCGTAGCCTTTGCCCAGCAGCAGCTCGGCGAGCAATGAGCCGTCCTGGCCGGCGATGCCGGTGATCAACGCGCGTGTCGCCATCGCGGCCGATCATAGGCGGCGACCGAGCTGACAGCGGCAGTCACAGGGACGAGCAGCTACTCGTGCAGCGAGCGGAGGTAGCGCCAGGCGCGGCCGAGGCCGAGCCGCCAGAGACCCGCCGTGAGCAACGCGTAGAGCGCGAGACCCCCGATCGCCGCCGGCCAGCGATCGACCACCAGCGCCAGGACGCCGAACGCGACGACAGCCGAGCCCGCCTGCGCCACGACCGGTCGCACGAGCCCCCTGGACACCCCTGCGAGCAGCCGGGGCGAGAGCGCCGCGAGCAGCCCGCCGACGAGCAGGAACGTCGAGACAGCCAGCGCAACCGCCACGCCAGGCAGGCCGAGCCAGGCTCGGAGACCGATCCCGATCGGGACGTGCAGCGCGAGCGCCAGGATCGCGAGGGGCAGCAGCGCGCGACGGCGACCCGCGACGAAGAGCAGCGGGAACGTGAGCGTGTAGACGACCGAGGCGACGGTCCACGGCGCGAGCTCGACCACCAGCTGCCCGAGCTCGCGCCCGACGTCGCCGCTGTACGCCGAGCCGAGCACCGCCTCGAACACCGGCCCACCGACGAGCGCGAACACGCCGGCCGCCGCGGCGATCAGCGCGAGCGAGAGCCACGACGAGTTGACGATGTGGGTGGCAGCGGTCTCATCGATGCGGCCGCGGCGCGTCAGCGGCACCGCCGAGATCAGCGACAGCGTGGAGGCGGTCGTGGTCACCAGGACGGCTGCGATCAGGTAGGCGAACGAGAGGCTCGTCTGCTTCCCCTCGCCGAGGCCGCCGGCCAGCACCAGCGCAACGACGTAGAGGCCCTGCGCCGCGAGCGGGACCATCGCCCCCTCGACCAGCCTCCAGAGCCGCGTGCGGAACTCGAGCTGGTGCCGCGCGATCGGGCTGGACAGCAGGCCGCGGCGGAGCAGCGCCACCATCACGATGCCAAGCGTCAGGCCGCAGTTGAAGGCGCCGCCCCAGGCCAGCGCCACGACGCCGTGTCCGATCAGCAACGCGAAGATCACGACGCTGCTGAGCGCGCCGACGCCGTAGGCGAGCGCTGCCACGCGGTAGTCGTCGACGGCGGCGAGCGCTGACGCCGCGATCGCCGTGAGCAGCTGAGCCAGGGCTGCCGGCACGAGCCAGACGATCGCACGCGTCGCGACGTGGGCAGCGGTCGCGTTGCCGGTCAGCGCATCGCCGATCGGCCCGGCGAGCACCACCACGGTGACGGTTCCGGCGATCGCCACGAGCAGGAACGCCGTGAGCCAGGCCCGGGTCTCCTCGGCCAGCCGCCCGGCTGACGCGGCTCGGGCTAGCTCCGGCGCCAGGACCAGCCGGAACGATTGCGCTGCGATCCCGAGCACCAGATACACGCCGTAGGCGCCGAAAAAGCCGTCGGTCGAGGCGTTCCGACCGAACTCGTGCGCGAGCAGCGTTGCTGCGCCCGCCGCCGAACCGGCCACCACCAGCGTCGAGACGCCGGTGAGCACCGCGTTCAGCAACGCTCCCTGACCGGTTGAGTGAGTATCCTGCATCTACACATGAAGCCAAGCACAGAGGACACCGTCTGGTCGGATGAGGCCATCAACCGGCTCCACGCCGACTTCGGCAGCGCTTACACGGGCCGCACCGTCGTCGTCACCGGCGCCGATGGCTTCATGGGGTCGCACCTCACGGAGGCGCTCGTCCACCTCGGCGCCAACGTCCACGCCTTCGTTCGCGCCACCTCGAGCGGCGCGCTCAACAACATCGGGCACCTGCGCCGCCAGATCATGGTCGAGTTCGCCGACCTCACCGACCGTCACTCGGTCGACCTGCTGATCCGCGCGCTCGGCAAGGCCGACGATCCGCCCTACTTCCTCCACCTCGGCGCCCAGGCGCACGTGGGCGAGTCGTGGCATCGGCCGTACGAGACGTTCATGTCGAACACGATCGGCACGCTCAACCTGCTGCAGTCGATCGTGGACTACGGCCTCGAGATCCAGAAGTTCGACACCGCCGGCACCTCCGAGGAGTACGGCAACGTCAACGAGGACGTCCGCCATCACCACAACTTCGACGAGCAGGGCGCGCTGATCCTGCACGAGCGCTCCCCGATCAACCCGAAGTCGATCTACGCCACGTCGAAGGTCGCCGCCGACTTTCTGACGATGAACTACTACGATGCGTACGGCGTGCCCGGCGTCGTCACCCGCATGTTCAACAACTACGGGCCGCGCCAGAACCCGCGCTACATCACGGGCACGATCATCACGCAGGCACTCGAGCGCGAGGTCATCGAGCTCGGCGCGCTCGATCCGCTGCGCGACTTCTGCTTCTGCTCCGACGGCGTACGTGGCCATCTGACCGTCGCCGCCAAGGGCAAGCCGGGCGACGTCTACGTCTACGGCCAGGGCGGGAACATCTCGATGCAGGACTGGGCCGACATGATCCTGCGCATCGGCAAGGACAAGGGCTACTGGGGCGACCGCGAGATCACGAGCGTGCCCAAGCGCTTCCGGCCCGGCAGCAGCGACGTCGTTGCGCTGCGCGTCGGCTACGAGAAGCTCCATGCCGAGACCGGCTGGGAGCCGCTCGTCTCGTGGGAGGAAGGCGTCACGCGCTGCATCGACTGGTACGCCGCCCACCGCGAGCGCTGGATCGGCCGCGTCGACTGGATCCCCACGGGCGGAACCGTTCCGATCCGATGAGGACGGTCGTCACTGGCGGGGCAGGCTTCCTCGGCTCGCACCTCGTCGCGAAACTCGAAGCGGACGGGCACGAGGTGTTCGTGCCGCGGCGCAAGGACTACGACCTGACGGTGGCCGACGACGTCGAGCGGCTCTTCGCCGACGCGCGCCCCGAGATCGTCTACCACCTTGCAGCCGAGGTCGGCGGCATCGGGGCCAACCGGGCCAACCCGGGGCGCTACTGGTACGCCAACCTGACCATGGGCGTCAACGTGCTCGAGCAGGCCCGGATCACCGGCCTGCACAAGCTCGTCCTGGCGGGCACGATCTGCGCCTACCCCAAGTTTGCCCCCGTGCCGTTCAGGGAGGAAGACCTCTGGAACGGCTACCCCGAGGAGACGAACGCCCCGTACGGTGTCGCGAAGAAGGCGCTGCTCGTCGGCGCGCAGGGCTATCGCGAGCAGTATGGGCTCAACTCGATCTTCCTGCTGCCGGTGAACCTCTACGGCCCGCGCGACAACTTTGACCTCGAGAGCTCCCACGTCATCCCGGCCCTGATCCGCAAGATGGACGACGCGCGCGCCGATGGCATGGAGCAGGTCGTGCTGTGGGGCGATGGCTCGCCCACGCGTGAGTTCCTCTACGTGGACGACTGCGCAGAGGGGCTCAAGCTGGCCGGGGAGCGCTACAACGGCGCCGATCCGGTCAACCTTGGCACCGGCCACGAGATCGTGATCCGCGACCTGGCAGCGCTGATCGGCGAGCTGTGCGGCTACGAGGGTGAGATCATCTGGGACGCCTCGAAGCCGAATGGCCAGCCGCGCCGCCAGCTCGATGTGACGCGCGCCGCCGACCTCTTCGGCTTCCGAGCGCAGGTCGGGCTGCGCGACGGCCTCGAGCAGACCATCGCCTGGTACCGCGCGTCCGGTATCCATGCCGCTCGCTGAGGCCGCCGTGCCGCGCCAGAGGGCGTACGCCCGAGCAACCCGGATCACCGGCGGAGTCTGCAGCCGGCTCGCACGAGCGGCCCGCGCGGTGCCGTGGCAGCCGTGGAGTATTCTCGGCCCGCTCGTCCTAGTGCAGTGGGTAGCGGTGCTGGCGTTCGCGCTCACCGTCCGCCACAACGGCTGGCTCTACTACCAGGGCGGCGACGAGTCAATCTACTACACCACCGCCTGGTCGCTCGGTCAGGCGTACCTGCCCGTGACGTCGATCGGCTGGGGCTGGCCGATGCTGCTCTCGCCCGTCGCGGCGATCGCTGGACCGAGCTTCCTCTCCGCGCTCCCGGCGATCATCGTCATCCAGACGGTGCTGCTACTGCCGATCGCCCTCGCCAGCGTGTACTCGATCGCCGCGCGACTCGGCGGGCGGCTCCTCGGCTACTGGGCCGCCGCCGCCTGGATCGCAGCGCCCTTCGCGGCGAT
>CANNRA010000070.1 GCA_947507735.1 Actinomycetota bacterium | reverse complement strand
GAGCGGCACCTCGACCTCGACCTCGACGCAGCGCTTGCCGAAGAAGCCGCCGACGCCGCCGAGCACGCCCTCGCGCTGCTTCGTGATGACGGCCTCGGGGCCCAGCTCGTCAAGGATGCGCGGCAGCAGCTCCTCGAGCGAGCCGCCACGGTAGGTACGGGTCTCTTGCAGGCTCGTCTCACGCATCTCAGACACTCACCATCCCTGTCGTCTCGACGCGAACGCCGGTCACGATCTCGTTGTAGGAAATCACTGGAAGCTGGGGGAACGCGTGCTCGAGCAGGCGCCGCAGATGGCGGCGGACGCGCGACGAGCAGATCAGGACGGGGCGCACGCCGGAGGCGGTCGCCCGGTCGACGTGGCTGGAGAGGCCCTGCACCAGCGCCTGCGCGCGGGCCGGGTCCATCGCCAGGAACTCGCCCTCGGAGGTGAGGGAGAGCGACTCGGCGACCTCCTGCTCGAGCTGCGGGTCGAGCGAGATCGCACGCAGCGTGCTCGACTCGTCCAGGAAGCCCGAGGTGATGGTGCGACCGAGGGCCTGGCGGGCGTACTCGGCCAGCAGCAGCGGGTCGCGCGTCACGGAGGCGCGGTCGCCGATCGTCTCGAGAATCGTCCCGAGGTCGCGGATCGGCACGCTCTCACGCAGCAGCTGCTGCAGGACACGCTGGACCTCGCCGAGCCCGAGACGGTCAGGAATGACCTCCTCGACGACTGCGGCATTCAGCTCCTTGAGCGTGTCCACGAGCTTCTTCGTCTCCTGGCGGGTGAGCAGTTCGTCAACGTGGCGGCGGATCGTCTCGGTCAGATGCGTGACGATCACCGACTCGCTGTCAACGACGGTATAGCCGAGAGCCTCGGCCTCTGCACGGGCGCCGTCCTCGATCCAGACGGCCGGCAGGCCGAATGCAGGCTCGGTGGTCGGGATGCCGCTGATCGCCATCGCCCCGCCGGTCGGGTCGATGGCCAGGCGGTGGCCGGGGATGATCCGGCCGCGCGCAACCTCGGAGCCGCGCACCCGGATCGAGTACTCGTGCGACTGCAGCATCGCGTCGTCGTGGATGCGAACGGGCTGGATGACGATGCCGAGCTCGGAGGCGAGCTGGCGGCGGATGACACCGACGCGGGCGAGCAGGGCACCACCGGCGTGCTGGTCGACGAGCGGCACCAGGCCGAAGCCGATCGCCAGCTCGAGCGGGTCGACGGCGAGCGCACCGACGGCGGCGTCGCCGTGCTGCGGCTGCGAGCTCTGGGCAACCTCGAGCGCGGTCTCGGCGTTCTTGCGGATCGCCTCGTCGCCGGCGTTGCGCTTCAGCTGGCGGCCGAGCAGGAAAACGATGCCGCCGACGATGAAGAAGGGGAGCTTCGGCAGGCCCGGGATGAGGCCCATGAGGATGATCAGGCCGCCCGCCATCATCGGCGCGCGCGGCTGCGCCGTCAGCTGGGTGGTGATGTCCTTGCCCAGGTTGCCCTCGCTCGCGGAGCGCGTCACGAGGATGCCGGTGGCAGTGGAGATGAGCAGGGCCGGCAGCTGGGCGGCGAGGCCGTCGCCGACGGTGAGGATCGAGAAGTGGCTGATCGCATCCCCGAACGACATGCCCTGCTGGACGACGCCGATCGTCATGCCGGCGATCAGGTTGATCGCGACGATGACGAGGCCCGCCACCGCGTCGCCCTTGACGAACTTCGAGGCGCCGTCCATCGCGCCGTAGAAGTCGGCCTCGCGCGCGACGTCCTTGCGCCGCTCGCGGGCGACATCCTCGGTGATCAGACCGGCATTGAGGTCGGCGTCGATCGCCATCTGCTTGCCGGGCATCGCGTCGAGGGTGAAGCGCGCCCCGACCTCGGCGACACGACCGGCGCCGTTCGTGATCACCACGAACTGGATGACGATCAGGATCATGAAGATGACGAGGCCGACGACGATGTTGCCGCCGACGACGAACTCACCGAACGCGTGGATGACGCCGCCGGCATCTCCGTGCAGCAGGATCAGGCGCGTCACCGAGATGTTGATGGCGAGCCGGAACAGCGTGGTGAGCAGCAGCAGCGACGGGAACGCCGCCATGTCGAGCGCACGCGGCACGTACATCGTCCCGATCAGGATCGCGAGGGCACCCGCGATGTTGATCGACACCATCAGATCGACGAGGAACGCCGGCAGCGGGACGATCAGCATCAGCACGATGAGCACGACCACCGAGGCGGCTGCGACGTCGCTGTGCTTGAGAAGCTTGTCTACGAGGCCCTTCACCGGCCGCCCTCCATCTGTGCGGTTGCGGACCGGGGGCCGTCGCAGCGCACAGAATCATGCGGCTGCAGGGAGGGCGGACACGCGGGGACGATTCCCACCTCGGAGGGGTGATCGGCGGCGGGAGCCCGGACTTGAGGTCCTGCTCCTGCAGGAGCGGGGGCGGCCGCCGCCCAGGTGACGCCGGGCCGGTGGCCCGGGTGCGTCAGACGGCGCGGTTGAGAGTGCGCGCCGCGCCGATCGTCGCCTTGCGCTGCTCCGCGGCCTTGCGACGCCCCGCGGTGCGGTAGACGAAGGCGAGCACCTCGGCGACCGACGAGAAGAACTCCTCGGGGATCAGGTGGCCGATCTCGACCTCGCGGTAGAGGGCGCGGGCGAGCGGCGGGTTCGCCAGTACCGGCACGCCGTTCTCCTCGGCGACCCTGCGGATCGCGGCAGCGATCAGATCCTGACCCTTGGCCACGACGATCGGGGCGGACGCCTTGCCGTCGTAGCGGAGCGCCACGGCGAAATGGGTCGGGTTGACAACGACGACGTCCGCGGTCGGGACGTCGGTCAGCATGCGGCGGCGCGACATCTCGTGGCGGCGCTTGGCCTGGGCCTGCTTCGCGGCAGCCGGCGTGTCCGACTCCTTGTGCTCCTTCTTGACCTCTTCCTTGGTCATCCTCAACGACTTTTCATGCTTGCGCTTCTGCCAGATCCAGTCGCCGGCGGCGATCAGAAAGAAGGCGCCGACGACCTTCTTGGAGATGCCGATCGTCATGCCGCTGATCTGCGTGAGCAGGTCGCCCGGCGGCAGCCCGACGAACATCGCGAGCTGCGGCACCATCGGCCAGATCGTCATGAAGGCGACGCCGCCGACGGCAGCGATCTTCGCGAGCGCCTTTGCCGTCTCCACCGGTGCCTGCTTGCCGAAGACGCGCTTGAAGCCCTTCGCCGGGTTGAGCCGCTTGAAGTCCGGTTTCGCAGCCTTGGGCGTCACCTTGAAGCGCACCTGCAGCACGTTGGCGAGGATGCCCGCGACGACGCAGGCGACCACCACGGGCGCCCCGGCCGACACGAGCAGGCTGCCGGTCTCGCTGAAGATCGCACCGATGCCGCCAGCGCTCACCTGGTCGGGGTTGGAGATGCGGCCGAGCCCATCCGACACCGCGAGCTTCATCTTGTCAAACGTCGCGGGGCCGGTGATGACGAGCGCGCTGAGGCCGGCCACCAGCACGATGGCGCTGTTGAGCTCCTGCGACTTCGCCACCTGGCCCTTCTTGCGGGCCTCCCCACGACGTTTGGGAGTGGGCTTCTCGGTCTTGTCGTCACCGGCCATGCGCTGCCCTCACCTCCCCCCGATAGCACTGAGGGCCGCGACGACCGCGTCGGAGAGATCGTTGCGGACGTGGATGGCGACGAACGGGAGCGAGGCGGCGATCACGCCGAAGCCCATCAGGATCTTCACCGAGACGCCAAGCTGGAACACGTTCATCTGCGGCACGGCGCGTGAAACGAGCGCGAACGCCGCGTCGGTGACGAGCAGCGCTATCACCACGGGCGCTGACAGCATGAGCCCGATCAGGAAGATCTTGCCAATGCCGAGCAGGACAGCCCCGGCGAAGACGTTCATCGTCGGGAACTGGTCGATCGGCAGCACCTCGTAGCTCTTCGAGAGGCCCATCACCATGATCTGGTCACCGCCGGTCGTGACGAACACCATCGCTGTGAAGAGCGAGTAGAGCTGGCCGAGCGGCGTGTTCTGCACGTTCGTGATCGGGTCGATGAGTGCGCCGTAGGAGAAGCCGAACATCGTGTCCATCAAGGCGGCGCCAGCCTGGGCGGCGCTGCCGATCGCGGCGATCACGAACGCGAAGGCAAGGCCGACGCCGATCTCCTTGAAGATGTCGAAGAAGAGATCGACCGGGTCGGTCGAGATGGTCTGGCCCTTCAGCGCCATCGGCGCGAGGGCGACCGTGATCGCGCCGGCGGCGATCAGCTTCGCGCGCGCCGGAATCATCCGTGACGAGAAGATGGGCGCCAGCAGGAACAGAGGCCCGATCCGGCACAGCACGAGCACGTAGGCGGCGACCGTGCCGCCGGCGATCTGGGGGAGCTGGACCTGCACGCGCTCGAAGGGCCGGCGCGGCCGCTACTGGCCGATCAGCGTCGGGATGCTCGTGTACAGGTCGCGCGTGTAGCCGACCATCGAGTCGAGCATCCACGGGCCACCGATGGCGATCACGGCGCCGGTCACGAGGATCTTCGGGATGAACGCGAGCGTCTGCTCCTGGATCGAGGTGACGGCCTGGAAGATCGACACGAGCAGGCCGACGATCAGGCCAGCGATCAGGAACGGGCCTGCGATCTTGAGGGCCATCATCAGGGCCTGGGATGTGACGTGGACGGCGGTATCGGAGTTCATCGCGTGCCTCCGCGGGGTCAGGGATGGAAGGAGTTGACGAGGCCCTCGACGACGAGATGCCAGCCGTCGACGAGCACGAACAGGAGGATCTTGAACGGCAACGAGATGAGCGCCGGAGGCAGCATCATCATCCCCATCGACATCAGGGTTGAGGACACGACCATGTCGATGATCAGAAAGGGAATGAAGATCAGGAAGCCGATCTGGAACGCCGTCTTCAGCTCCGAGAGCACGAAGGCGGGGATCAGCACCTGGATCGGAATGTCCGCCCTGGTCTCGGGGCGCTCCATGCCGTCGAGCTTGACGAAGAGGGCGAGGTCGGAGTCGCGCACCTGCTTGAACATGAAGGCGCGCAGCGGCTCCTGGGCGTTGGCGATCGCCTGCGTCTGCGAGATCTGATTGTTACGCCACGGCTTGATTGCGACGTCGTTGACCTTGCTCAGCGTCGGCGCCATCACGAAGAGCGTCAGGAACATCGAGATGCCGACGAGCACCTGGTTTGGCGGCATCGTCGGCGTGCCGAGCGCGTTGCGCACGAAGCCCAGGACGATGAGGATCCGCGTGAAGCCGGTGACGCTGAGCAGCAGCCCCGGCAGGAGCGTGATCAGCGTCAGCAGGACAAGGATGTTGACCGGCGTCGAGGCGCCGTTCGAGAGCTGGTTCGCGAGGTCGGAGGACGCCGGCGTGGTGACGCCCGGCAGCACGGCGAGGAAGCCGATCAACGAATCGTCCGCTTCCGCAGCTCGTCCATGAGCTTGACGAGGGGCGGGGCACTGCGGCTGTCACGGCCCGCCAGGGCCCTGACGGGAGAGGGGATCGCCTCGAGCTTCTGCTCGAGCAGGCGGCTCTCCTCCGCGGAGTAGGTGCGCAGCTGCGTGATCGACTGCTCGGCGGAGCCGATCAGCACGAACTCGTCGCCGACGCGCACGAGGTGGAGGTTGCGGCTGGGGCCGATCGCCGTCGTGGCAACCACGTTGATGCCGGCACCGGCCTCGCCTGCGCCGCCGTTCTTCTTCGACTTGCCGTAGCTCTTCAGCAGCCAGTACACGCCGTAGATGACGGCGAGCACGATGAACAGGCCGACGACCAGGCGGACGAACGCGCCGCCGGCTCCGCCGCCCGAGGACGACTTGACCGCGAGGTCGGCGCCGCCCGTGACGACGTTCGAGAGGGGCGTCATGTCCTTGGTGACCGTGGGCACGGTCGCGGCCGGGGGTGCGCCGAGCGCCTCGCCGGGGGCGAGGAGCAGGAGCAGCAAGGGCAGGCAGGCGACCGCAGCCCTTGCGCTCAGACGGGGGGGACGACCCGGGAGCACGACGCTCAACGTGATCGGCGCCGGTGTGCCGGAATTGAGTGTTGCCAAACTCATCGTCAAACCCAAAAAGAGGGTTCGGCGCACGATTCCGTTTGCTGTATGTACACGCGTACGCGAGGCAAGCGGAAGGCCGCTACCGAGCCATACGCGATTCCTACATAGAGGGGCTAATGCTCCCCAAAAGGGTGATTGGGACCCGCTTCCCGGACCGCCGATACACGGACTGTCTCCCGATGTCCCCTGAGCCCTGCGGAGGTCCCCCGAATGTCTTCACTGTCCGATCTGAGCACCAGCAGTCACCGGCCCCGCCCGGCCGAGGCCGAAGCCATGTGGCGCGCCTGGCGCGACCGCGGCGACGTCTCGGCCCGCGACCGCCTCGTGCTGTCGTACGCCCCGATGGTTCGCTACCTCGCCTCCCGCAAGGTGCGCGAGCTGCCGGCCCACTTCGAGCTCGAGGATCTCATCTCGTGCGGCCTGCTCGCCCTCGTTCAGGCCGTCGATCGCTTCGACCCGGTCAAGGGCGCCACGTTCGAGCAGTACGCCTGGACACGCGTGTCTGGCGCCATCGTCGACGAGCTGCGCCGCCACGACTGGGCCTCCCGCTCGTCGCGCCGCCTCGGCCGCGAGATCGAGAAGGTGCGTGACGCCTTCGTCGTGAAGGAGGGCCGCCAGCCGTCCGAGAGCGAGCTCGCCGGCATGCTGAAGATCGAGGTGCGCGAGCTGCGCGACCGCCTGCAGGAGCTCGACCGCGCCGACCTGGTCTCGCTGAACGCTCCTGCCGCCGGCAGCGAGGATGCGAGCCTCGAGGTCGGCGACACGCTGGAGTCGCCGTCGATGGGCGCCGACCCCGAGCTGGCCGCACTCCTGGCCGAGCGCTCCGGTGTCCTGCGCGACGCCATCGGCACGCTCAGCGAGCGCGAGCGCGAGATTCTCACGCTCCTGCACGTCCACCATCTGAAGGGCGCCGAGATCGGCGAGCTGATGGGGTTCAGCGAGAGCCGCGTCAGCCAGATCCTGGCCGGCATCCGCACCAAGCTGAAGTCGCAGCTCGCCCGCTACGAGTTCGAGACCGCGGCCTAGCCCGCCGAGGTATCCGACTGCTGCTCGCCCCTGCGAGCGCGGTCGGCGCAGGACGGTCGCCGTCGGGAGCGACGACCGAGGAGACACCGCAGGACGAGGGGCCCGGGCAACCGGGCCCCTCGTGTTACTCGGGACAGCGGTGGGCGAGGCGCCGGGCGAGAGCAGGCGCCGCTGCGCCTCTGGTTCTCAAGCACCGATCAGGAACAGCTCGACGAGGGCGTCAAGCGGCCCACGGGGCCGCGACTCCCTACTCGAACGGAGATTCGGGAGAGCCGACCTCGGTGACGCGCAGGCCGAACTCCTCGTCGATCGCGACGACCTCGCCGCGAGCGATGCGCTTGCCGTTGACCAGCAGGTCGACTGGCTCGCCGGTCGCTCTGCCGAGCGAGATGATCGAGCCCGGCCCGATCGTCAGCGTCTCGGCGATCGTCATCATCGTGCGCCCGATCTCCACCGTCAGCTCCACCGGCACATCCAGAACAGCCTGGAGATCGGTCGAGTAGGCGATGGGCGTGCCGCCAATCAGCGGCTCGAGGGCGACGGCAACCGGCGCCTCGTAGTGCTGCGGCACAGGGGGCTGCACGGCATCGAGATCGGCGCCGTCAGAAATGGCGAGATCGGCGTCGTCGGGAGTGGTGAGATCGGTCACGGTGTCAGCTACTGGACGGCGATGTCCGTGAAGAAGACGCGCGTGATGTGCTCGTCGGTGCTCTTCTTCAGATCCTTGACGATCTGGAGGAGGAGGGCCGAGCGCGCAGTCCGGTCGACCAGCTTCTCGGCCGCGATGCCGGTGAGATCATCGGTGATCACCGAGCGAATCGCAGCGGCCTGCTCGAGCTCGGCAGCGCCGCCCTCGTGCGCGACCGGCGGGACAGAGGAGAGCACCGACACGCTGAGCTTCGCGTAGCGGCCGCCCGCCAGGTTGATCACGAACTCCGGGCTGAGCGCGACGAGGGTGCCCTCGATCTTCTTCTTCTCTACAACAGGCTTCGGGGCCAGGACCATCTTGTAGCCCACGCCGGCGACGACGAGCAGGAGAACCGGGCCTGCAATCATGATCTTCTTGTTCATGGGATGCTCGCAATCGTGCTTGAGCCGCCATCTGAGCGGAGCACGACGATGTCGACGTGCCTGTTCATATATCGGCCGAGTTGGTCGGAATTAGAGGCCACCGGACGGGTATCCGCGTATCCGGCTGCCGAGAAGCGCGCCGGCTCGATGCCCGCCTGCAGCAGCACCTGCAGCACCGAGGTCGCGCGTGCGGTCGAGAGCTCCCAGTTGGATGGGAAGCGTGCCGTCGCGATCGGCGTGGTATCGGTGTTGCCTTCGACCCGGATCGGATTCGACACGTCGAGCTTCTCGACGATCATGCCGACCTGACGGATCAGCGGCACGGACGGCGTCTTGAGGTCGGAGGAGCCGGGGTCGAACAGCACCTTGTCGGTGAGCAGGCGGATGATGACGCCGCGCTCATCCACGGTGGCGCCGATCTTCGACGCCAGCCCATGCTGCTTCGCATAGTTCTGGATCTGGCGCGCGAGCTTCTCCAGGTTCTGCTGCTCGGCCTGCGCGCTGCCGACCGGCGCCCTGAACGAGGCGATGCCGTTCGACGGCATGAACCTGTTGCTCTGCGTCGACGGCGGGCTCTGCCGCGGCGGGGTGACGCTCGCAATGCGGGCGCCGTCGGGATTGAGGATCGACGTGCCGCCGCTCAGCGTGCCCTCACCGCCGGTCATCAGCTTGCCGTTGAAGGCCTCACGCAGCGAGTCGCGCAGCGCGTTGAACTTCGAGGTGTTGACCGAGCTGATCGCCCACATCACGATGAACAGGGCCATCAGCAGGGTGATCATGTCGGCGTAGGTCAGCAGCCAGCGCTCGTCCGCGTGCTCCGCCTCGGCGGGCCCGCCCTTGCGGCGCCCCTTGCCGCCACCACCGTGATCGCTACTCATCGCCCGTCAGCTTCCCTCTACGCGGCCTTCGGCATCGAGGCACCGCCGGCCTTCGCGTTCGCAGCATCCTCGCCGCCGCGCTCATTCGGCGGCAGGAAGGTGTCGAGCTTCTCGGCGAGCATGCGCGGGTTGTCGCCGGCCTGGATCGAGAGGATGCCCTCGATCAGCAGGTTGCGAAACGCCATCTCGTTACCCGAGAGCTCCTTGAGGCGGTTCGCCACGGGCAGGTAGATGATGTTGGCCGAGCCGACGCCGTACAGCGTCGCCAGGAAGGCGCCGGCAATCGAGTGACCAAGGCCCGCCGGCGACGACAGGTTCTCGAGCACGTGCACGAGGCTCATGACGGTGCCGATGATGCCCAGGGTCGGCGCAAAGCCTCCCGCCTGCTGCCAGAGCTTGATCATCTTGGTGTGGCGCGCAGCCGTCCCGTCCATCTCGGACTGGAGGATCGCGACCACGAGGTCGGACTCGACACCGTCGACGACCAGCTGGAGGCCCTTCCGGGTGAACTCGTCCTCGACGGAGCGAATGTCGTCCTCGAGCGCGAGCAGGCCGTCACGGCGCGCCTTCTCGGCGAGCGCGACCATGTTGGTCGCCGCACCGCGCGTGTCGAAGCTCTCCCCGCCACCCTTGATCGCGAAGATCAGGGACTTCGGCATCTTCTTGATCGTCGCGATGTCCGTCGACGCGGTCATCACGCCGAACGTGCCGCCGATGACGATCAGGAACGCCGGAATGTTGATGAACCCGGCTGGATTGCCGCCTTCCATGATGACTGCCAGAAGCAGAAAGACGAACGCGGCGCCGATTCCTATGCCAGTTGAGGCTTTCACAGCTTTGTCTCCCGAATCCTTTCGATGTCGCCGACTCGCCTTCCGTGGCGGTAGAGGCATTGCTGTCATCGGCCGGGCGGATCACTTCGTCCACCCTTAAACGAGTGAACTTGGGCCCGCGGGCCCAATCCCTGCCGCTCTCGAACCGTGTCGCTACATACTTCCTACTCGACGATTCTCAGATCGGGCCGGGCCCGGACGAGCGAGGCCTCCGCGAGAATCGAGGCGCGCCACTGGCGGACGAGGTCGGCGACGTGCTCGGGCCGCTCGGCGAGGATGAACTTCGACCCGTTGGTGAGCGTGACCACGGTGTCGGGGGTGCCCTCGATCATCTGCACCTGATCGGGGTTCAGATAGAGGTCGTCGTTCGGATGGGTCAGACGGTGTACGGCGATCACAGATCTCTCCTGTGGGTGATGACGCGTCGGGGGCGCCCTTTCGGGCGCCCCCGACGCGTCAGATCATATGTT
>CANNRA010000069.1 GCA_947507735.1 Actinomycetota bacterium | reverse complement strand
CGCTCGCCCCTGTTCCGCGCGGCGCGCCTCCTGGACGTCGCTGCCACGCCGCGCGCCGAGCGCTACGGCCGGCTGATGGAGGTCTTCCCGGCGGAGCTACGCGCCGCCCTGCTCGAGCCCGGCTTCGTTGCGCGGCCCCGCCCCACGCACGAGCTGCCCGGCGCCCCCGCCTTCCCGGGCACGGCGGGCCTCCAGGCGCTGGACGTCGAGACGTATCTCGCAGGCGATCTGCTGCCCAAGGCCGACATTGCCTCGATGGCCTGCTCGCTGGAGCTCCGCTCGCCCTTCCTCGACGACCGCGTGCTGGCGCTCGGCGTGTCGCTCCCCGACTCGCTGCGCGGCCGCCGTGGCAAGGAGGCGCTGCGCCGCGCCTTCGCTCCGGATCTACCGCCGCAGATCGCCTCGCGCGCGAAGACCGGCTTCGGCGTGCCGCTCGCCCGCTGGTTCCGCGAGGAGCTGCGCGAGGTGACCGCCGACCTGCTGCTGGGCGAGCGCGCCCGCGCCCGCGGCCAGTTCCGCCCGGCCGCCGTCGAGCAGCTGGTGCGCGACCATGCCGAGGGCCGCGCCGACAACGGCCACCGCCTCTGGTGCCTGCTCGTCCTGGAGCTGTGGCATCGTCTCTATGTGGACTCCCCGACTCCCCCGACCGGCCCCGAGGACGCCGCTCGTGCTCTCCGCTGAGCGCGGCGGGGCCGACAGCGCCCGCGCCGCCCGCCTCGCCTTCCTGCTGCACCCGCGCTGGACGTACATGCTGGTCGCGCTCGCGTGCGTCCTCCCCCGCCTGGTCGCCCTGCTCATCGAGCGCGGCTCGATCCTCGCCTCGTTCACCGAGAAGAGCGACGACTTCGCCCAGGTGTTCATCCAGCACGGCACCTTCGGCCTGGTGCCCGGCTTCGAGTCAGCCTCGACGCAGCCGCTCTACGCGTTCTTCCTGATCCCGATCTACTGGGTCTTCGGCCGCAGCTGGGAGGCGGTCGGGATCGCGCAGATCCTGGTCGCGCTCGCCGCGGCGCTGCTCGTGGCGCGGATCGGTCGCCGCTGGCTCTCGCCTGCCGCCGGGCTCCTCGCCGGCCTCGCGATGACGCTGCACCCCTACCTCTTCTGGCACGACATCCACGTCAACCGCGAGATCCTCGACACCACGCTCGCCGCAGGCATCGTCGCGCTGACGCTCTCCGTGGCGGAACGACGCAACGTGCGCGGCGCGCTCGGGCTGGGCGTCGTGCTCGGGCTGGCAGTGCTCTCCAACACGCGGCTCGTGCTGCTGCCCGTGGCGGTGGGCCTCTTCCTGCTCGTGCTGCGCGGCGACCGCAAGCGGATGGCTGGCGTCACCGGTATCGCGATGGCGGTGGCCGCCCTCGTGGTCGTGCCGTGGGTGGTGCGCAACCGCATCGAGGTCGGCTGCTTCGCCGTGACCACCGATGCCAAGGCGCTCTGGAAGGCCAACAACGTCAACACGTACGAGACGCTTGCGCACGACCGCCGCTGGATCGACAACGTGCCCGAGTTCCCGAATGCCCCGATGACGCCGGAGCAGGCCGGCGACGACTGGAAGGTTAACGGGCGCATCGACGAGGTGGACGAGTGCGCGCAGCTGGATCTCTACCAGGGCGAGGTGAAGACGTTCTGGCGCGAGCATCCCGGCGAGAAGCTGAAGCTCGCAGCGCAGGCCACCGTGATGCTCTGGGATCCGCGCGCCTTCGAGACCGACACCGCCGAGCGCACGCGCGGCTCGCTGCAGTCGCTGATCAAGGGCTGGGTGATGCCCTTCTACATGGTGCCGCTCTACCTGCTCTCGCTGCTCGCACTCTTCCTCGTCCGGGGACGGCTGGTAGCGCTCGCAGCGATGCTGCTCGCTTACGACACGGCCGCGGCGATGGTCTTTGCCGGCGCGACGCGCTACCGGGTGCCGTTCGACTTCCTGCTCGCGCTCGGCGCCGCAGCAACGGTGACGAGGCTTGCTGAGCGACGCCGCAGCCGGGTGACGCGGTCGTGAAAGCCCTGCACATCCACCGGATCGGCGGAATCGGCGGCTCGGAGCGCCACCTGCTGACGCTGCTGCCTGCCCTGCGCGAGCTCGGCGTGGACGCCCGCTTCCTCGGCCTCGACGACCCGACGCTCGCACCCGACCCGTTCTACGTCGAGCTGGCCGCGTCGGGCGTCCCCTACGACCGGCTCACCTGCGCCCGCGACCTCGACCTCGGGCTCGCACGCGCCGTCAGGGACATCGCCCGCCGCGAGCAGCCCGACCTCGTCCACGCGCATCTCGTGCACGGCGACCTCTACGGCCTGCTCGCGGCCCGCGCAACCGGCGCCGCGCTCGTCTCGACCAAGCACAACGACGACCCCTTTCGTGCCGGCCCCTTCCGCTTCGTCGAGCGCGCCCTGACCCGGCGTGCCGCCCGCGTCATCGCGATCACCGACGCGCTGCGGCGCTTCAACGTCGAGCGTGTCGGCCTGCCGGCCGAGAAGGTCGTGACGGTGCACTACGGCATGGATACGCCGCCCGCCGCCTGGGGCGCGCCCGTCCAGCTCGACGTGACGGCTGGCGGACGGCTGCTCGTCGCTGTGGCACGGCTCGATCGGCAGAAGGGGCTCGACGTCGCGGTGCGCGCTCTCGCCCTCGTGCGCGAGCGGCACCCGGGCGCGCTGCTCTGCGTGCTCGGCGAGGGGCCGGAGCGGGCGGCCCTTGAGGCGCTGGCTGCCGAGCTCGGCGTGGCCGACGCCCTGCTCCTGCCAGGTCGCGTCGGCGACGTCGCCTCGGTGCTCCGCCAGGCCGAGGTCGTCGTCCACCCGGCACGCTGGGAAGGCTTCGGCCTCGCGCTGCTCGAGGCGATGCTCTGCGATCGTCCGCTCGTCGCAAGCCGGGTCAGCTCGATCCCCGAGATCGTCGCCGACGGCGAGACCGGCGTGCTCGTACCGCCCGACGACGTGGCGGCTCTGGCCGCAGCGGTGAACCGCCTCCTCGACAATCCAGGGCAGGCCGCGATGCTCGGCCTTGCCGGTGCGCGGCGCGCCCGGACGGCGTTCTCGGTTGCGCAGATGGCAGAGCGGACGCTTGCCGTCTACGACGCCGCGCTCAGCGGCTACGAGCCCCGCTAGGCGGCAGGCAGCGCAACGGCCTCGAGGGCCGCCGTCGCCTCGCCCAGAGCCTCGCGGTACAGCAGCTCCGTGCGGTCGGTGCAGAAGTGCTCCTGGAACTTGCCCATCGCCCGCTCGCGGCCGGCATCGCCCATGCGCTTGGCCCGGCCCAGATCGCTCGCCAGCTCGACGAGTGCGCGCGCGAACGGCTCCGCCTCTCCCGGCGGCACGAGCAGCCCGGTCTCGCCGTGCGAAACGAGCTCGCTGAGCCCGCCGATCGACGCCGCGATGACGGGCCGTGCCCGCTCCATCGCCTCGAGGGCCACCATGCCGAAGCCCTCGCCCATCGACGGCACCACAACGATCGCAGCACGCTCGATCGCGCCCTGGATCGGGTTCACGTAGCCGAGGAAGCGCACCGCGTCGGCGATGCCGAGCTCCCTGGCAAGCGCGCGCAGCGCCGGCTCCAGCGGCCCGCGGCCCGCGATCTCCAGCTCGAGCGCCGGCACCTCGCGCCGCGCCATCGCGAAGGCGCGCAGCAACACGATGTGGCCCTTGATCGGGATCAAGCGACCGACGCAGAGCAGGCGCGGGGACTCCACCGGAAAGGGCGCCAGCTCCTCGCGCGGCGCGATCCCGTAGTGGACGATGTCGAAGCTCTCCTCGTCGAAGCCCTCGGTGTCGGCCAGGTAGCGGGCCAGGCCACGCGAGATGGCGATGTGGACGTGAGCGAGCGATGCGACCGCGCGGTCGGCGAGGGCGAACGGGCGGCCCTCGCGAAACTCGTTGAAGCCGTGCTTGGTGGAGAAGCGCGTCGGGATGCCGGTCAGCGTCCCCGCCAGCTGGCCATAGACGTCGGCGTGCACGAGATGGGTGTGCAGGATGCGCGGCCGGCGGCGCAGCAGCACCCCGGCGAGGCGCATGAACGCCAGCGGGTCGACGTCGCCGCCGAGCGGCAGACCCTGCACCGGCACGCCGAGCCGCTCCAGCTCGCGGGCGAAGTCCCAGGCGCCCGGCTCGTTCTCGTGCAGCATCAGGAACTGGACGTTCCAGCCGCGCTCGCGCAGGCGCGGCAGCAGCGACAGGAGGTGCGCCTCCGACCCGGAGATGCCCGCGACCTTCTGCATGTGCAGGATCAGCGGTCTGGAGTTGACGGATTTGTCGATCACGGCTGGGCCTCTCGGGGGGCGGCGGCGGGAGCGCCGCGACGCGCACGGGCAACACGCAGGATGCCCTCGGCCCAGGACGCTACCGAGTGCGAGGCAATCACGCGGTCGCGAAGGCGCAGGCCGATCGCGGTGCGCTGCTCCGGCGAGAGGGCAGCGACGGCGGCGAGCTTGGCGGCAAGCTCGGCGGCGCTCTCGCGGGCGAACTGCCACTCCGGGACGAGCAGGCCGTCGAAGGCGGGGTTCGAGGCGAGCACCGGAACGCCGGAGGCCGCGGCCTCGAAGACCGCCTTGTCCGTGGCGCCGGGCTTCATGTTGTTGACCATCACGTCGCACGCGGCGAGCAGGGCCGGCAGCTCGCTGCGTGGCACGGCCTCCCCGAGCTCGGCCACGCCGTCGAGCCCGAGCTCGCTGACGAGGGCGTGCAGCTCGGTGCGGTGCGCCTGCTCGTCGGGGGTGAGCGACGGGCCGTGGAAGAGGTAGCGGACGGCAAGGCCCTGGCGCCGCGCCTCGGCGACGCCGCGCAGCACCTCGGCGATGCCCTTGGCGCTGGAGGTGCGACCGACCTGGAGGATGCGCAGCTCGGCCACCGGCTCGGGCCGGGGCGCCAGCGGGAACTGCTCCACCTCGATGCCGTGGCCCAGGGCGATCACCTTGGGCGAGGCGAACGGGAAGGTGCGCACGTCCACCGATACGGCAGCGGTGACCAGCTTCTCGGCGAGACGCAGCAGGCCGGTGGCGCGCCAGTGCGTGTACCAGAGCAGGAGCGGCACCCCGAGCGGCCGCACGAGCGGCGCCGCCAGCACGGCGTAGATCGGGCACATGTGAGCGACCACGGCGAGCGGCCGCGGCGAGCGCGCCAGCTCCCGCACGAGCGCCGCGGTATAGCGGGCGCCTCGCCCGGCCTGCGTCGCAGCCCCGAACTTGACGACGCGACAGTTCGCCGGCAGGACGCCGGGCACCGCGCCGTCGGTCAGCACGACAACCTCGTCGACGAGCGCGGCGAGCGCGGCGATCTTGCGCACGGTTGCGGCGAGCGCCGGGTGCTGCGGATCGACCTTCTGGGTGACGAAGACGAGGCGCTCCATGGCAGGCGGCTCCGCGGAGCTCAGAAGAAGTCCGTGTCGCCGAGGGAGACGCGCCAGGCCGACGAGCGCGCGTCGAGCGGCGGCATCCCGGGGAGCGCCTTGCCCATGAAGTCGAGCGAGATGTGCGACGGCACGAAGCCGAGGCCGAACAGCAGCTCGCGCGACAGGCCGAGTGGCGGCACCACGGCAATGGCTTCGGCACCACGGGCCTCGGCGATGCAGCGCCGCAGCAGCGCGCGGGCCTCGCGCGGCGGCGCGACGCACTCGGCGACCACCGCGAGCGAGACGCCGCGCATCAGCTTGCGGCCCACCACGGCAAAGCCGTTGGGCGAGGCAAAGCCGCGGTAGCCGCGCGGTGAGTCCAGGAAGCGCCAGTTGAGGTAGGTCGCGTCGCGCACGACGTGGTTGCCGAGCCGTGGCGCAGCCGCGTGATAGGCCGCATCCGCGGCGGCACCGAAGCGCTCGACCCGGCGCACCTCCACCCCGCCGAGCCGCCGCTCGCGGCCCTCGGGCGCTACGACACCCGCGGGCGATCCAGCCGTAATGCCATTCCCGCGCCCCGTCAGCCGCCGCGCAGCCCCGGCGAGCGGCCGCAGCCACACCCTCCGCGGGTCGATCGACGTCCAGCCGAGCGGCCCCGTGAACAGCGGCGAGGTCGGCGCGCTCGCGAACGCGAGCACCACCCGCGAGCCACGCGCCGCGCCCTGCTCCTCGTGGCGCAGCTCCAGGGCCTTGAAGATGCCGAGCCCGCGCGCCGAGCGGTCGGTGGTGGCGTGCACCGAGAACTGCCCCAGCGTCTGCTCGCCGCCCAGCACGATGCGCGCCAGCGAGTGCGACGCGACGCCGACGACGCGGCCCTCGAGCTCGGCCACGCTCATCAGGCTGCCCGCCGGGTTGCCGGCGAACCACCAGTCGAACTCGGCGCCGGACATCGCCTGCGGGCCCCATGCCTCTGCCAGCAGGCCGAGGTAGGCGTCACGCAGCTCCGGGCGGTACGGGGCGAGCGTGTAGCGGCGCTCGCCGGCGCTCGGGCTCGCAGCAGCCACGGGCGCCGCTCCCTCGCCGGTCACTTCGTCGAGGTGCCGAGCACCGCGTTGAAGACGCGTCGCGCGTGCCAGCCGGCGACCGTGTCCTTCACCGCGATCAGGTCGCAGGCGCCGCTCAGCACCAGCTCGAAGGTGCGCGTCGGATACGGCTCGACGTTATAGCGATGGAGCTGCAGCGGATGGGCGGCGCGGCCGTTCGAGCCGGAGACCGACGTGAACGCCAGCTCGTAGCCGGCCTGCTTGAGCAGCGAGAGGTGCACGGGCCGGTAGTCAGCCTCGGAGCCCTTGACGAAGGCGAAGGCACGCACGGGCCGGCCGAGGCGCTCCTCGAGGCGCAGCTTCGAGAGCGTGATCTCGCGCGCGGCCTCATCGATCTCCAGGTTGGCCAGCGGGCGATGGCTGATGCCGTGGCTCTCGACGCGGATGCCGCACGCCTCGAGCTCGTCCAGCTCGGCCCAGTCGAGCGTCGGGTTGACGATGCCGCGCGACACGAGGTGCTCCTCGTGCGGCAGCGGGCGTGAGCCGTCGAGGAAGCCGATCGGCGCGAACACGACCGCGGGGTAGCCGAAGCGCTGCAGGATCGGCGCGGCGTTCTTCAGGTTGTCGCGGTAGCCGTCGTCGAAGGTGATCAGCACGGCCTTCGGCGGCAGCGGCGTGCCCTGGCCGAAGTGGTCGAGCACGGCGTCGATGCCGACAACCGTGTAGCCCAGCTCGCGCACCTGCGTCAGCTGCTCCTCGAACAGGCCCGTGGGCACCGTCACCGGATTGCCCGAGATGTCGTTGACCTTGTGGTACATCAGCACCCGCAGCACGCGCTCGCCGTCGTCGTCGACGGTGCCCACGGCCTCGGCGGTTTCACCGATAGCGCGATACACGCCGTTCTTCAGCAGCTGCTTTGCACGGTCGGCGCCCATGGCTTCCTAGTGTACGGGGCGCTCAGCGGGAGAGCGTCTGGCGCGCGAGGACGCGCTCGACGAGGGCGCCCATCCGCTGCGCGTACTCGTCGGCGGTGGCGAGCCAGGGCACGGCGCTGGCGCGGCTGCCCGCAGCGAGGCGCTCCAGCAGCGCGCGATCGCTGCAGAGACGGATGATCCGGGCGGCCAGCTCGGCCGTGTCGCCCGGCTCGACGAGCAGGCCGTTCTCCTCGTCGTGCACGAGCTCCGGGATGCCACCGACGCGCGCGCCCAGCACCGGCCGCGAGCGCGCGAGCGACTCGACGATGACCCGCCCCATCCCCTCCGAGCGCGACGGCAAGAGCAGGAAGCTCGCCGCGTCCAGCGCGGCCGCCACCTGCTCGGGCGCGAGCTTCGGCGACCAGCGCGTCTGCGGCCCGGCCACCGGGTCGCCGAGCAAGGCCTCCACGATGTCGCGGCGGGTGCCGTCGCCCACCAGGTGCAGCGTCACCCCGGGCAGCTGGGGTGCTGCGATCCGCCACGCGTCGGCCAGCCCGTCAATGTTCTTGTAGATCTCCAGCACACCGACGTAGAGCGGCGCGGCCACCGCCGGGAGCGGCGCGAGCGGCGTGTCGACAAAGGGGCCGAGATCCATGAACGCGGGGAACTCGCCGTCGGCCTCGCGGCCGAGCCGCTGCACGAGGCGCGTGCCGTAGCCCGAGACGGTGCGGATGCCGTCGGCGCGACGGATCGCAGCCTCGGCCCAGCCGTCGGTGAGCGGGCGGATCAGCGCACGCAACGGCGAGCCGTACATGCGGGAGAGCGTGCGCCAGTCGCCGTGCACGTCCACCACCACGCGGGGCCAGGGGCGGTCGGCGGCGCGCCCGGCGAGACGCCGCCCGACGAGCACGGCGCCGGCCTCGTAGGCGCTCTGCGTGTGGATCGCGTCCGGCCGGAAGGAGCGGATCAGCCGGGCGATGCGGAAGGGCATCAGCAGGTAGAAGAGCGCGCCGTCCAGCACGCGCGGCCGCTGCGGCGGCACGAGGTGGAAGTAGCCGTGCTGCGTGAGGCCTGGCTCGAGGCCGGTGGCGAGCACGCAGACCTCGAAGACGCGGTCGAGCGCGTCAAACTTGCGCTGGAGGCTCGGCGTGAGCGGAAAGCGGTAGCGGTTGCGCCCGGCGATCAGCAGCCGGCGCTTGGCAGCGGGCGCGTCGCTCATCGCGTCGCGGCGGCTGCGACCAGGATCTGCTCGAGCGTGCCGAACACCCGCTCGGGCCCGTAGTCGATGACCGACGCGACAGCGGCGGCGCGCAGCCGCTCGCGCAGCGTTGCGTCGGCGAAGTAGCGGCGCACGGCCTCGGTCAAACCCTGCGTGTCGCCGACCTCGACGACGAGACCGTTCAGCTCGTCCTTCACCACCTCGGCGACACCGCCCGCGGCGGTCGCCAGCACCGGCGTCCCGACGGCGAGCGCCTCGACCACGGTGTGCGGGAAGTTCTCCCAGGAGGACGAGAGGATCGACGCGTCGGCAGCGCGGAACAGCTCGAGCACCCCGTGGCGCGCCAGCGGCCCGACGAAGCGGACGCGATCGCCGATACCGAGCTCGGCGATGACGCCCTCGAGCTCCGGGCGCTCCGGCCCCTCGCCGGCGATCAGCAGCGTCACCCCGGGATTGCCGGCGACAGCCTCCAGCGCGACGCGCAACGCCTTCTGCGCGGTCAAGCGCCCCGCGAACGCCAGCAGCGGCCCCTCGCCCACGCCGAGGCCGCGACGCAGCTCCTGCTGCGAGGGCAGCTCCGGCACGGTCGGGGTCGGGTTCGGCAGCACCGAGACGGCCTCGGGCGCGAGCCCCCAGCCGATTGCCAGCTCGCGCAGGTAGGCGCTCGGGCAGATGACGTGTGCTGCACGGCGCAGCTCCTGGTCGCGCGCGATGCGCAGCAGCGCGATCTGCAGGCCGCCCCCGCCCAGCTGGAAGTCGGCGATCGAGACCTCGGTGACACCGCGGCGGCGCGCCCGCTCGTAGGCCGGGTCGGCGGTGAGCTTGATGACGAAGGGCTTGCGCGCGAGCGTCGCCCCCGCTGCGCTGCGCCCGAAGGTGCCCGTCGTGTAGACGACGTCGGCGCGGGCAGCGCGCTCGCGGATCAGCTTGACGCCAAGCAGGTGGCGCACCCCGGGTGGGTGCGCGCGCGAGACGAAGTGGACAGGGAAGCTCTCCGGTGCCGGCTGCTGCTCGGCCGTGATCACGACCTCGACCTCGTGCCCGCGGTTGGCAAGGAAGCGGGCGACCTCGGGGGCGTGGCTCGCAGGGCCGCCCACATCGGGAGGCCAGATACCGGAGACGACAAGAACCTTCACGACGATGGGAGGATATAGTGGCCTCCGTTTGACGGCCTCGCCTCTCCGCTCGCCGGTCCTCGCGCTCGCCGTCGCGCTGCCCATCGTCTTCGTCCACATCCGCTACCAGCCGTCGCTGGTCGTTGGCTCCGGGACGAAGGTGACGGTCACGCTCGCCGACCTGGCGATCCTTGCCGTTGCGCTCGTCACGCTGGCCGTCGCCGTGCGCGCACGGCTGCGCCCCCTGCGCACCGGACTGCCGCTGTGGGTCGCGGGGGGCGTCTTCCTGCTCTACGGCATCGCCCGGGCGGGCAACGGCACCCACCTCGTGTCGGCGGTCAAGTTCGCCGAGTACGGCGTCCTGGCGCTTGCGGTGCCCGTGCTCGTGCGCGGCCGCAACGAGCTGCGGCTGCTGCTGTGGACGGTGGCGCTGTGGTCGGCCGTGGCGTCGATCGTCGGCCTGGCCCAGTTCTTCGGCGCCGGCCTCGCGGATGGCTGGGGCGCGGGCACGCGACAGCCGTCGTTCCTCGGCCAGCTCGACTTCGCAGCGCTGTCCGGCATGGCCCTCGCAGCCGGTCTGGCAGGACTTGCCTTTGGTGCAGGGCGCGTCGCGGGCGGCGACACCGGGCGCGAGCGGGGCGCCGGCCTGCTCGTCGGGATCGCCACGGTCGCGGGCGGGCTCGGCCTGATCCTCTCGGCGTCGATCGCCGCGCTCGCCGGTGTCGCAGCGGTGACGGCAGCGATCGCGGTGCTGGCCGTGCGCCATCGCTCGCTT
>CANNRA010000068.1 GCA_947507735.1 Actinomycetota bacterium | reverse complement strand
TCGCCGGCGGCGTGGAAACGGGCTGCCTTCATGGCGCCGAGTGTAGTTCGTGGTGACCGCCGCTCAAGCTGTGGCAGCGCCTGAGGCGATCCCGCTAGCCAGCGCGTACCGCGGGTTACGGCTAGTTGGCGCAGCCTTTGCCGTCGAGGAATCCGGTGGGCGTGACTGTGGAGCAGCCGATCGCGCTGGTCAGGGTCGCGCTGGTCAAGGTCGCGCCGGTCAGGGTCGCGCTGGTCAGGATCGCGTAGTTCAGGGTCGCGTAGGTCAGGATCGCGCCGATCAGCGTCGCGCTGGTCAGGTTCGCGCCGGTCAGGTTCGCGTAGTTCAGGTACGCGCCGCCCATGTCCGCGTCGGACAGGTTCGCGCCGTTCATGTCCGCGGCGGTCAGGGTCGCGCCGATCAGGGTCGCGCTGGTCAGGATCGCGTAGTTCAGGGTCGCGTTGGTCAGGGTCACGCTGTTCATCTTCGCACCGGTCAGGTTCGCGCTGGTCAGGTTCGCGCCGGTCATGTTCGCGTAGCCCAGGGCCGCGTCGGTCAGGTCCGCGCCGGACAGGTTCGCGCCCTCGCAGCTTGTTGCTGCGCAGGCAGGGGTGGCTTGTACTGCTCGCGCGCCCTTCTTCTTCGGTGCGGTGTAGCCGTGCAGCTTCGCGCCTCCGAGGTTCGCTCCCCGCAGATTCGCTCCGCGTAGGTCTGCATTGCGCAGGTCGGCGTAGCTCAGGTCAGCCCCGCGCAAATCAGCATTGCGCAGATTGATGTGATGCAGCACGCCGTGATGCAACACAGCGCCATGGAGATCCTGGCCATGCAAATCTTTGTGATGGCAGCTGGTGTGATGCTTGATCACGCAGCCTTTGACGGTGCTCGCCTGCGCTGAACCAGCCAGCAGCACGACCGCTAGAAGTGACAGACAGAAGACGGTCGCAAGTGAACGCATCGCGCCAACGTACTGAGTCCGGCAGGCAGCCGCGCCGGTCAGCACGCCCGCCCTGCCGTCCCGATCTCTGCTCTTCATCACAAGCGGGATCAGGTGAAGGCCCCAAGGGATCGCCCCTCGACCGAGGCCGCGGCTACTCCGAGGGGGTGGGGGCGCGCCGTTGCTGACACATTGCTGGCACACGGCCCGCCGACGCCTCGTCGCCGCCTGGACAAGGAACGAAAAAGGCCCCGTTTCCGGGGCCTTTCCTGATGGGCGGTACTGGGCTCGAACCAGTGACCCCTAGCTTGTCGAGCTAGTGCTCTCCCAACTGAGCTAACCGCCCGTACGTGCTGCTCCGGCGCTTTGGGGGCACCGGGACAGAAGTGTAGCCAACGGCAAGCGGCCGTGCGCACGCCAATGTGCGCGAGCCAGGTAGGGTCGAGCGGCCGATGCTTGCCATCCTCCTTGCGCTCCTCGCCGGGGCCCTCTTCGGGCTTGTCGGCGTTGTCGCGCGCCGGGCGATCCGCGCCGGGGGCAGCCCCGAGGTCGGCGCCTTCGCCGGCACGACCGTGGGCGCCGCGGTGGCGGTGATCGCTGCGCTCGCCTCGGGCGTCGGGCCGGGCGACGTGCACTGGCACGAGCTGTGGCCGTTCCTGGCAGTCGGCGTCATCGTGCCGGGCGTGGCGAACGTGCTGTTCAACCTGGCGGTGCGCGCGATCGGGCCGTCGCGGGTCGGCGTGCTGGTGGGCACCGTGCCGCTGCTGTCGGTGCTGATCGCGATGGTCGCGCTGGACGAGCGGCCCGACCCGGTGCTCTGGGTCGGCATCGTGCTGATCGTGGCCGGCGGTGCCGTGCTCGCCTGGGACAAGTCCCGCCCGGATGGCTACAAGAAGATTGGCGTGCCGCTCGCGCTCGTCTGCGCCGTGCTCTTCGCGGGCCGCGACAACGTCGTGCGCTGGGCCGCCGACGGCCGCCACCCGCCGCCGCTCGCCGCCGCCTCGGCGACGCTGATCGCAGCCGCCGTTGGCGCCTTCGCGTACCTGCTCGTCGCGCGGCGCGACACGCTCGTCGCTGCGCTCCTGCCCAGCTACCGGCGCTTCACGCTGCCCGGCGTCTGCATCGGCGCCGCGTACATCGCGCTCGTCGAGGCGTTCGACAAGGGCGGCGTCTCGCTCGTGGCCCCGCTCAATGCAACCCAGTCGCTGTGGTCGATGGCGTTCGCGTGGGTGCTGATCGGGCGCCGCAGCGAGGCGATCGGGCCGCGGCTGATCGGCGCTGCGGTGCTCGTGGTGGCGGGCAGCATCATCGTCGGCATCTTCCGCTAAGCGAGCCGATAGAGCCCCGACCCCTCGCACGAGGGGTCGTGCCGGGCCGCCCACCTGCCGACGAATGACGTATGCCGAGGGACGTCCCGCCCGACAAAGAACTGCACGACCTGATTGTCGCGGCGACGCTTGCGCCGCTCCACTGGTTGCGCGCCCACACGGCGCTGGAGGACGGTGCTGGCGACACCGCAACTGCCGTGGCTGTTGCTGACCCCGTCGTGCCGCCCGCGGCCGACGCGCCTGCCGCGACCTAGACCTTCTCGAGCGGCGCGTAGTCGAGCATCAGCTTGCGGTCGGCGCTCTCGCCGGCGAAGCGCACCGTGACGACGCCGCCCGGCTCGATCCGGGTGATCACGCCTTCACCGAGGGTCTTGTGGCGCACCGAGTCGCCAGTGGAGAGATCGGCCTGGGACGACCCTCCCGCGCTGCTCGCGCCGAGCCCGCTGGAGCTGGTGCCGCCAGCGAAGGCGCCGCTGCCGGAGGCGCCGCTCGTGCCGTAGGTGCTCGGCCGGTCGCCGAAGCGGTTGGCGCCCATGCCGCTGCCCGCCGTGTCCCAGGTGTTGCGCCGCAGCCGCTCGCGCTCGACATCGGCGGCGGGCAACTCGTCCAGGAAGCGTGACGCGAGGTTGTAGGCGCGCGTGCCGTACAGCGTGCGCGTGGCGGCGTGGGTCAGCGTCAGCCGCTCCATCGCCCGCGTGATGCCGACGTAGGCGAGGCGCCGCTCCTCCTCGATGTCCTGCTCCTCGATCGAGCGGGAGTGCGGGAAGATGCCCTCCTCCAGGCCGATGATGAAGACGGCGCGGTACTCGAGGCCCTTCGCGTTGTGCAACGTCATCAGCGTCACCTGGCCGGCGCGCTCGCTGGTGTCGAGGGCGTCCTGGTCGTTGTAGAGCGAGATCTCCTGGAGGAAGCCGCTGAGCGTCGCGCCCTCGGTCTGGGCCTGGTACTCCTGCGCCACACCGACCAGCTCCTGCAGGTTCTCGATGCGGCCGCGCGCCTCGACCGTGCGCTCGGCCTCCAGCGCCTCCAGGTAGCCGGAGCGCTGCAGCACCGTCTCCAGCAGCTCCGGGATCTCCGACCCCTGCGCGGCAGAGAAGAGCGACAGCATCAGCGTGTGGAAGCCGTCCACGGCCCGGCGGGCCGCTGCGCCCAGGCCGGCCGCCTCGGCATCGGCCATCGCGTCCCAGAGCGTGCTGCCGAGCGTCGCCGCGTGCGACTGAAGCCGCTGGAGCGTCGTGTCGCCGATCGCGCGGCGCGGCCGGTTGGCGATGCGGGCCAGCGAGATCCCGTCGGCAGGGTTGTCGATCGCCTGCAGGTAGGCGATGGCGTCGCGCACCTCCAGCCGCTCGTAGAAGCGCGAGCCGCCGATCACCTGGTACTGGATGCCCTGGCGGACGAGCGTGTCCTCGATCACCCGGCTCTGCGCGTTCGTGCGGTAGAAGATCGCGATCTCGGACAGGCTGGTGCCCTCGTCGATCAGCCGGGCGATCTCACCGGCGACGTAGCGCGCCTCGGTGTGCTCATCCTCAACCTCAACTACACGTATAGGGTCACCCTCGCCCAGCTCCGACCAGAGGCGCTTCTCCTTGCGCTCGCGGTTGTTGGCGATCAGCGCGTTCGACGCCCGCAGGATCGTGTTCGTGGAGCGGTAGTTCTGCTCCAGCGGGATGACGCGCGTCTCCCCGAAGTCGCGCTCGAACTCGAGGATGTTGCGGATGTCGGCGCCGCGGAAGGCGTAGATCGACTGGTCGGGGTCGCCGACCACGCAGACGTTGCGATGGCGCGTCGCCAGCAGCTGCAGCAGCCGGTACTGCGCGTGGTTCGTGTCCTGGTACTCGTCCACCAGGATGTAGCGGAACGCCTTCGTCCAGCGCTCCTTCGCATCCGGGAAGCGCTCCAGGATCTCGACGACCAGCGTCAGCATGTCGTCGAAGTCCACGGCGTTCGAGACGAATAGCCGCTTCTGGTACGCCTCGTACACCCGGGCGATCGTCTGGTCGTAGAAGCCGGCGACCCGGGCCAGGTTCTCCTCCGGCGAGATCAGCTGGTTCTTCGCGTTCGAGATCTGCGTGAGGATCGCCCGCGCCGGGAAGCGCTTCGGGTCGATCTCCAGCTCCTCCAGGCAGTCCTTGACGACACGCAACTGGTCGGCCGTGTCGTAGATCGTGAAGTTCTGCTTGTAGCCCAGCCGCTCGGCCTCGCGGCGCAGGATGCGGCCACAGGCGGCGTGGAAGGTGAGGATCCAGACGGCCCGCGCGGTGGGGCCGAGCAGCTCCTCCAGGCGCTCGCGCATCTCGGCGGCCGCCTTGTTGGTGAAGGTGATCGCCAGGATCTCGTTCGGCTGGACGCCGATGGCGCCGATCAGGTGGGCGACGCGCCGCGTGAGGACGCGCGTCTTGCCGGAGCCCGCGCCCGCGATCACCAGCAGTGGCCCCTCGGTGTGGAGGACGGCCTCGCGCTGCGGGTCGTTGAGGTCGGAGAGGTAGCCCTCGGGGGTCGGCCTGCGCACCCTCCGAGGCTAGCGGTCGAGCAGGTCGTCCACGGCGCCCTCCAGCCAGGCAGCCGCGGCGGCCAGCGCGTGCGGGTCGCGCGACTTGAGGACGAGCTCGACCTCGGGGCCGGTCGAGTCGAAGCTCGGGTACGAGCCGAGCCCGACGGCGGGGTGCAGCCGCTCGAAGTCGCGCAGCACAGCGTCGATCAGGCTCTCGTAGGTCTGCCAGCGGCGACGCCAGCTGCCGATGGCCGCGACCTCCCCCGCTCCGGGCAGCTGCAGGGCCACCACCTCGTCGAACATCGCCTCCATCTCGCTCGGCAGGCCAGGCAGGACGAAGACGTTCTCGATACGGAAGCCGGGCGCACCGCCGAGCGGGTTGACCAGGGGCAGGCTGCCCACCGGCAGGTTCGCGAAGCGCGCCGCGTACTCCGGGTTGCGCGTGAAGCGGGCGCGCAGGACGGCCGCGGTGGGCTCGTGCACCTGCTGGCCGACGGCGAAGGTTGCTGCGAGCGCCTCGCGCGTGATGTCGTCGGGCGTACCGCCGAGGCCGCCGGTGACGATCACCACGTCGTGCACCGCGGCCAGTGCACGCAGCGTCTCCACGATCTGCTGCTCGTCGTCGAGGATCGCCACCTGCAGGCGCACGCCGACCCCGTGCTGCTCGAGCCTGCGGCCGAGCCACGAGCCGTTGGTGTTCTGCACGTCGCCGCAGACGATCTCGTTGCCGATCGTCACAATTGCGGCCGTCGCGTGACCTGCCATGCGGCGATCCTAACCGCTGGAGGGGCGGCTGCGGCCGGCACGGGCGCCGCTGCCTATGATTCGTCGCGTGAGCGCCTCGTCTCCCCTGCCTGACGGCAGCGCGCAGCTCGTCGCGCTCGACCTCGACGCGGTGCTCGGCGACACCCGCGAGCTCTGGGCCGACTGGCTGGCCGACGTCGAGCGCAAGTTCCGCTCGATCGCGCAGCTCGACGTGGCCGATCTCCCGGCCGACCGCGCCGCCGCAGCCGCGCAGCTCGACACCTGGGCCGAGCGCGGGATCGGCGACTGGCGCGCCCAGCTGGAGCGCTTCGCCGAGGATCACGCTCCCATCTACCTCCGCCCCGACCCCGCGGTGAACGCGGCCCTCCGCGCGCTGCACGCCGCCGGGGCGCGCCTCGTCGCCTTCACCGACGCTCCCGAGCCGCTCGCGCGCGTCGCCACAGCCCAGCTCGGCGCCACGCGCCGTCTGGAGGCCATCGAGTCGGGTGCCGGCGCCGAGAGCCGGGCGCTCGCCCTGCTCGGATCAGGCGCGGCAGTCGCCCGCACGCGCGAAGCGTTGCGCGGGCTGGCCGGCTGACCGAGCGCCTCATCCAGGTCAGGATCAAGCCCGCCTGAGCTGCCTCGCTACGGGACGAGCCTGCTGACCGTGCCGCCCTGCGCCACGGTCAGCAGCTCGCCCGCGGCGTCCTCACCGAACGAGACGAGCTGGGCGACCGTCCAGGGCTCGAGCCGCGGAGCCACCCCGCGCGTCCGCACCGTGACGGTCGCGGGCAGCGACCAGATGCGCCCGGAGCAGAAGTCGCCGTAGACGTAGCGGCCGCGCAATGACGCGACCCTCGTGCCCCGGTAGACGTAGCCGCCCGTGACGGAGCAGCCGAGCGAGTGCGGGTACACCGCGACCGGCCCGAGCAGCGGGCTGCCCGGCGTCAGCGGCTCGTCCTTGAAGCGGACGCGCCCCTCCAGCACGCTCCAGCCGAAGTTGACCGGCAGCGCCGCCACGGCGACATGGTCGACCTCCTCCCAGGCGTTCTGGCCGACGTCACCGATCCAGAGGTCGCCGGTGGCGCGGTCGAAGGAGAAACGCCACGGATTGCGCAGGCCGATCGCCGCGACAGCCACCGCGCCCGTGCGCGTGTCGATCGTCAGCAGCTTGCCGAGGCGGCTCGTCAGATCCTGCGCGCGGTTCCCCGGGTCTCCGCCCGCACCGCCGTCGCCCATGCCCACGTAGAGCAGCCCGTCGCGGCCGAACTGCAGCTGGCCACCGTTGTGGTTGGGGTACGGCTGCGCCACCGAGAGCAGCCGGCGGGCGGTGGCAGGCAGCGCGCGCGTCCCGTCGGAGCGGTACTCGACGACGGCGGTGTTGCCGCTCGGGTCGGTGAAGTCGACGTAGAGGCGATGGCTCGTCGCATAGTCGGGCGCGAAGGCGACGGAGAGGAGGCCCCGCTCGCCGCCCGCGGAGATGCCCGCGGAGAGGTCGAGGAACGGCTCTGCCCGCAGCTTGCCGCCCTCGAGGACGCGGATGCGGCCGGTCTGCTCAACCAGGTAGAGCCGCTTCGGCTCGCCGGGCGCTGCCGTGGCGTAGGTCGGCTGATCGAGGCCGCGAGCGACTGCCTGCAGGTGCGGGGCGCGGGCCGGGCCGGCAGAGGTCACCCGGGCTTCGAGGGCCGCGCCGCCGGCCGACGCCACAACGAGGGCGCCCACTGCCGCGACCGCGGCGGCGAGTGCCCGGCTCCCGGTCACGTGAGCGCGAGCGCCTTGCGCAGCTCGTCGGTGCGGCCCGGCTTGACGATCGCCAGCATCTGGTCGCCGGAGGTGAGCCGCAGGCCGGGCGTCGCGGGCTCGGCGTTGCCGCCGCGCAGGACAGCGATGACGGTCGTGCCCTCGGGCAGGCGCAGCTGGGAGACGTCGACGCCGTCGGCCGGGCCGCCGGGTGTCACCGGAATCTCGACGATCTCCAGGTTGTCGCGCTTCAGCTCGAGCAGCGGGATCAGGCCGTGGGCCGGCACCTCGTGCTCGACCAGGCCGAGGATCGACGACGTGGCGCACACGGTGGGCGCGATGCCGAGCAGGTCGAAGTGCGGCTGATTGCGCGGGTCGTTGACGCGGGCGATCACCTTGTCCACCCCGTACTTGGCCTGCGCGAGCTGGCAGATCACCAGGTTGTCCTCGTCGTCACCGGTGACGGCCAGCACGAGGTCGGGCGGGCGCGCGATGCCAGCGCGCTCCAGCGTCGAGATCTCGGTGGCGTCGCCGCGCAGCACCTGGTGCTCGAACTCGGGCTCGAGACGCTCGTAGCGGTCAGCGGTGGACTCGATCAGGGTCACCTCGTGGCCCATGCGCAGCAGGGTGCGCGCGACGTTGGCGCCGACCTTGCCGCCGCCTGCGATCAGGACGTACATCAGGCAGCTTCCTGGGAGGCGCGGATGGCGTCGTTGATCACGGCGATCGCGTGCTGCGTGGGGCAGACAACGTGGAGGCCGCGCTCGCGGTAGAAGTCGGCGCGGGCCGGATCGAGCAGGCGGACGACAACGCACTTCACCTTGAAACGCTCCTTTGCGACCTGCGCAACGACGATGTTGGTGTTGTCGCCGTTGGTCGCGACAACGACGGCGTCGGCGTGCTGGATGCCAGCCTCGCCGAGCACGGCGAGATCCATGCCGTGGCCGCGGACGAAGCCACCGGCCCAGTGCGAGCCGAGGCGGTCGATCGCGTCCTCGTTCTCGTCGATCGCGGTGACATCCCAGCCGTTGCGGTCGAGCTCGCCGGCGATGGCCGAGCCGACGCGACCGCACCCGATGATGATCGCCTTCATGCCATCCAGCCTAGCTCAATCATCTGCCATCTCCTCCTCGATCACGCCCTGCGGGAAGGCCACGACGAGCACCTCGCACGGCGACCGTCGCAGCACGTAGTCGACGGTGGGCGAGAAGAAGCGCGACTGGCGGCGCCAGCGCGGCGCCGAGCCCATCACGATCAGATCGGCACCCGAAGCGGCCGCCGCGTGGACGATGGCAGCGCCGATCGCGCGAGCGCGCACCGTGCGCGCCTCCACCGCCACCCCGTTCTCGGCGCCGAGCAGCCGGGCCTCGGCCAGCGAGGCAGCCGCCCCCTCCTCCGCCGCCAGGAGCGGCGCGTCGAGCGGCAGGTGCAGCGGCACGCGAATGACGTGCAACGCCTCGACCACGGCACCCTGCTCGCCGGCGAGGCGCACAGCGGTCGCGACCATCTCCTCGCCGATCACGCCGAGCTTCGCGGGCACGAGGATGCGCGCGAAGCGGGCGCGCTGCGGCTCGTGCCACTCGTCAGCAACGACGACGGCGCGCTCGGCGAGGCCCTGCCCCATGTGCCGGCGCGTGCGCACGTAGAGGGCGACGCCGATCGCGAGCCAGATCGGTCCGGCGTAGCGGGCGCCCGGGTGCGTGACCATCGCCGCGATCCAGATCAGGAAGGTCAGCACCGCCCCGAGGACGGCCGGCAGCGGGACGGGCACGCCCCGCCACGTCACGTTGAGCGGAATCCGGAACGGCCGATCGAGCTCCGGCTCCGTGAAGCGCAGCCGCACCACCGCCACCTGCGTCACCGTGAATGCCAGCAGCACGCCGAAGCTGAACAGGCTGGCGAGGAACGAGATGTCGTCGTCACGGGTGGCCGCGTACACCACGAGCACGATCGAGATCAGCGCTGCCGAGACGATGGCGAGCGGCGGCACCAGGCTGCGCCGCGACACGCGCGCGAAGGCCCGTGGCAGCTGGCCGTGCTCGCCGAGCGACTGTGCGAGCCGCGCGAAGCCCGTCAGCGACGTTCCTGCCGCCATCAGCAGCACGAGCGCGCCGGAGAGGCCGACGAAGACGCGCAGGACCTCGACGAGCGCGTGCGGCAGGTGCGGCTCCAGCGCAACGACGATGCCGACGAGCGGCGCGTGCAGCCAGCGATCGCCGAGGGCGGTCTGGCCGTCCGTCGCCGGGAACGCCGAGAGGCCGATCCAGCCGATCAGCACGTAGACGATCGCAACCAGCGCGAGCGACGGGATGACCGCGCGCGGCATGTCCTCTGGCTGCTTCGCGTCGCGGGCGAGGTTCGCGACGGTCTCGAGGCCCGTGTACGCGAGGAAGCCGAGCGGCAGCGCGAAGATGATCGCGTGCCAGCTCGGGGTCTCGCCGAGGTGGATGCCGCGCGTCAGCACGTGCGACGAGAAGAGGAAGGCGAAGCCCAGCACGATCAGCAGCAGCTGCGTGACGACGTCGAGGACGGGCACGAGCACGCCGGCCCGGAACCGCCCGGCGCCGCGCACGACGCGGAGCGCCGCGACCCCCGCGATCGCCCCCACCGACATGACGACGTCCCACGGGTGACGCTCCAGGGCGTCCAGGTGCAGCGCGACGCCGAGGTAGTGGGGCAGGAAGAGCGCTGCGATCGCCAGCACCAGCAGGTAGTCGAGGAAGGTGACCCAGCCGACGACGAAGCCGACGAGATCGTTGAAGGCGCGGCGCGCGATGTTGGCGGAGCCGCCCGTCTCGGGGATCGCCGCCGTCGCCTCGGAGTACGCGAGCGACACGATCACAAGCAGCGCGCCGACGATGAGCAGCACCCACGGCGTCAGCCCCAGCGCGTGCAGCGCAACCACGCCGAGCGCGTAGTAGATCGAGGAGGCGACCTCGCCGTAGGCGATCGAGAACAGCGCGGGCGCGCCGAGCGCGCGCTCCAGTTGCGGAAGCTTACGAGCCATCGGGCCCCGCGGGGCCGTCACCTCCCGGGCGATGCAGGGCCAGCCTCAGGCGGCCGCCACCGAGCGCCGTGAACAGCGCCCCGATGATGTAGCCGGTGCCGCCGCCACGCACCGTCGTGACGCCGATCATCACGAGGCCGATCACGATGAACAGGCAGGAGAAGACGATGGTCGAGCGCCGCTGGAACTCCTTGACGCGCGGGCTCTGGGGC
>CANNRA010000067.1 GCA_947507735.1 Actinomycetota bacterium | reverse complement strand
GTCGAGGTTCTCGTTCGCCGCGTCGATGAACAGCCGCGTCAGGTTGAGCATGTCGTCGTCGGTCAGCTTGCCGGCGAGGCCGAAGTCGACGAGGCCGATGCGCTCACGGCCGATGACGAGGATGTTGGCCGGGTGCGGGTCGGCATGGAAGAAGCCGTGGCGAAAGATCATCGTCATCCACGCCTCGGTGATCCGGTACGCGAGCTGCTTGCGCTCCTCCAGCGAGTACGTCGCCAGGTCGATGTCGCGCAACTGGATGCCGTCGAGCAGCTCCAGCGTCAGCACGCGGGCGCTCGTGTAGCTCCAGAACACCTTGGGCACCTGCACGAAGGCGTGCCCCTCGAAGTTCCGGTGGAAGTTCTGGGCGTTGCGGGCCTCGGTGCGATAGTCGAGCTCCTGGCGCAGGCCGCGGCCGAACTCCTCGACGATGCCACGAACGTCGAGGAAGTCGAGAGCGCGGACGCGCTCGCGGGTGAGGCGAGCAGCCTGGTCGAGCAGCGCAAGGTCGGCCTCGATCTGGCGTGGCGCATCGGGGCGCTGCACCTTCACGGCCACCTCCGTCCCGTCGGGAAGCACGGCGCGGTGCACCTGCCCGATCGACGCGGCCGCAATGGGCTTCTCGTCGAACTCCAGGAACAGCTGCTCGAGCGAGAGGTGCAGGTCGGCCTCGACGACACGGCGCACGTCGGCGAACGGCACGGGCGAGACATCGTCCTGGAGCTTGCGCAGCTCCACGATGATGTCGGGCGGCACCACGTCGGGCCGCGTCGAGAGCACCTGGCCGAACTTGACGAACGTCGGGCCGAGCTCGTCGAGCAGCTCGCGCAGGTGGCGGCCACGCTGCGAGCCCGGGTCGGCCGCCTGCTCGTCGCTGAGGACGCGCTGGTGCCAGGGCAGGAGGTCGCTCAGCCGGTGCGACTCCAGGAAGTAGCCGAAGCCGTGCCGCACCGCGACCTGGGCGATCTCGGAGAGCCTGCCGATGTTGCGTCTGCGGGTCGCGCGGGCCACGGGCTCAGTGTTGCACGCGCCCCATGACCTGGCCGTGCGGGCGCTGGCGACGGCTGCGCGCGGACGCGGTCAGCGCGGGCCGCGACGCTTGACGAAGGCGGGCGCGGGCCGCGGGTCGCGCTGGGCGCGCCGCTTCTCCTCGATCCGGTCGTCGTTCGCCTCGAGCTCGCCGCGCAGCTGTCGGAAGCTCTCGACGCGCGCCAGGTCAAACTTGCCGTCCGCGACGGCAGCGAGCACGGCACAGCCGGGCTCCGCGTGGTGGCGACAGTCGGGGAAGCGGCAGGCCGCGGTCAGCAGGATCAGGTCGGCGAAGGTCTCGTCGAGCCCGGTCTCGCTCTCCCAGAGCTGCATCTCGCGCATGCCGGGCGTGTCGAGCACGACACCGCCGCCGGGCATCCGGAACAGCTCGCGCGTCGTCGTCGTATGGCGGCCCTTGCCGTCGGAGCGCACCTCCGCCGTGCGCTGCACCTCCTCGCCGAGCAGCGCGTTGAGCAGCGTCGACTTGCCGACGCCAGACGAGCCGAGCAGGGCGACCGTGCAGCCCGGCGCCAGGTACGCCCGGATCTCCTCCAACCCCTCGCCCGAGAGCGACGAGAGCAGGTGCTGCGGCGTTTCGCTCGCCCCCGCGACACCTGCCACGATCTGCTGTGCGCGCTCACGGTCGCCCTCGAGATCGACCTTGGAGATGACGATCGAGGGGCGGGCTCCGCTCTCCAGAGCCACCGCCAGATAGCGCTCCAGCCGCCGGGCGCTGAGATCGTCGTCCAGCGAGGTGACCACGAGCACGACGTCGACGTTCGCCGCGACGACCTGCTGGCGCATCCCCTCGCCGGCGGCCTTGCGCACGAAGACGCTGCGCCGGTCGAGCACGGCGCGCACGGTGGCCTTGCCATCGGTACGCAGCTCGCAGGCGACCCAGTCCCCGACGGCGGGCCGGTTGAGCCGGTCGGAGCGCACCGAGCGGGGTGAGTCGGCCAGCAGGTTCCCCTCGACCGTCGTCACGACGTAGCCGCCCCGGTGCTGCGCGATCACCCGCCCGGGCGCCAGACCACGGGCAGCGTGCGGGGCGAATGCGGCGTCACGCTCCGCATCCCACCCGAGCTCGACGAGCGCCGAGCTGCTCACGCGCCGAGCGCCTCACGCAGGTCGATCTGTCCTGCCCTCCACCAGCTGCAGCCGGTGCTCGAACTGGGCGAGCCGCAGCTCCAGCTCGTCGACGCGCTCGTCACGCAGACCGCTGCCAACGCCGAGCTGCGTCAGCACTGCCGAGACGCCCTCACCGGCGCGTGCAGCGACCCTCGCTGCATCGCCGCGCAGCCGCTCGCGCAGCTCCTCGGCCACCTCGCGCAGGTCTTCGCGCCGCACCAGCCCGCGCTCGGCGAGCGCGGCTGCGATCTCCTCGGCCCGGTCGGCCGAGAGGCTGGCGGCGCCGAGGCCCACCAGAGCGATCCGTTCGAAAGCGTCGCGCAGGGAGCTAGCGGGAGTTTCCATGAGGCCTCGAGCTCCGGCGCTGTCGCCGCCGCTCGCGCTTTGCCTCGTCGGCGTCGACGTTCGGCCTCACCGGGGGCGCGGGCGGCGGCGTCGCGCCGAGCCCTGCGGTGCCGCCCTCGTCGTCGCCGGCATCCTCGCCGGTGCTGCCTTCGCTCGTCTCGACCGCTGCAGCAGTGCCGCCACCGATCGACTGGGCGAACTCGGCCTCGATCACCGCATCGGGCGTGTCGTACGTCGGCTCAACCTCGTCGCGGCGCTTCTTGGCGTCCTTGGCGGCCCTCGCAGCGGCCACCGCCTCGGCGATGATCCGCTCCTTGTCGCCCGCCGACTCCGGCCGGTCGAGAGCGGCCTTGCGCGCCCACTCGGGCTCCCGCTCCTTCCAGATGGTCAGTAGCGGCGCGGCGATGAAGATCGAGGAGTAGGCACCCGAGGCGACACCGATCAGCAGTGCAAAGGCGAAGTCCTTGAGCGTCGCGCCGCCGAAGAAGAACAGCGCGCCGACCGGCAGCAGCGTGATGAACGTCGTCGCCAGCGAGCGGCGAATCGTCTCCCACAGCGAGCGGTTGACGATCTGCGCGTACGACGACTTCTGCATCGTCGGCGTGTTCTCGCGGATGCGGTCGAAGATGATGATCGTGTCGTAGATCGAGTAGCCGAGCACGGTCAGCAAGGCGGCCACGGTCGACGCTGACATCTCCCTGCCCGACAGCGAGTAGATGCCGATGGCGATTAACAGGTCGTGCAGCAGTGCGACGATGATCGGTAGCGAGTACTTGAAGTCGAAGCGGATCCAGATGTAGAGGATGATCAGCAGCAGCGAGACGATGACGGCCCAGATGGCGAGGCTTGCGATCTGCTTGCCGAAGCTCTCGGAGACGTTGCGGATGCCGAGCGACTCCGCCTTCACCTGCGACTGGAGCAGCGTGGTGAGACGCGTCTGGTCGACGCCCTTGAGCGACTTGGTACGCACCTGGAAGCTCGTGTAGTTGCCGTTGACGGGGGTGCCACGGCCCTGGATGACGGCGCTTGCATCACCCACGGCGCGGGCCTGCGCGCGCACCTTGTCGATGCTCACCGGCGACGGCGTCTTGAACGTGATCTGGGTGCCGCCCTTGAAGTCGATGCCCAGGTTGAGGCCACGCACGCCCAGCGAGATGATCGCGACCGCGACGACCACGCCGGACATGACGAACCACAGCTTGCGCTTCGCCATGAAGTCGATGTTCAGGAACTTGCCGCCCTGCTGGCCGGAAGCGCCCATGAACACGGGGCTGTCGAACCACTTGAAGCCCGAGAGCAGGCCGAGCATGGCGCGCGTCGCGGCGACGGCAGTGACCAGCGAGATCACGGTGCCGATGAACAGCATCAGGGCGAAGCCCTTGACGCCGGCGGTGGCGACCGCGAACAGCACGAGGGCCGTGATGCACGTCACGACGTTGGCATCGACGATCGTGTGGAAGCCCTTCTGGTACCCCGTCTGGATGGCGGCGCGCACGGTCTTCCCCTCGCGCACCTCTTCCTTGATGCGTTCGAAGATGACCACGTTCGCGTCCGCGGCGACGCCGATCGTCAGGATGATGCCGGCAAACCCCGGCAGCGTCAGCGTGACGCCGAAGAGCAGGATCGCGCCGTAGAGCAGGGCGCCGTAGATCGCGAGGCCGATGACGGCGATCAGGCCGAGGAAGCGGTACAGCAGGAGCAGGAAGAGGACGACGAGGATGATGCCGCCGATGGCTGCCATGACCGCCTGGTTGAGCGAGTCCTTGCCCAGCGTCGCCGAGACGTCGGTGCGCTCGACCTGGACGAAGTTCACCGGCAGGGCGCCCGTCTGCAGGACGACGGCGAGGTCGTTCGCCTCCTTGTTGCCGCTGATGCCAGTGATCTGCGCCCCGTTGATCGGGTCGATGCCGTCGGGGTACTGCTCGAAATCGATCGACGGTGCCGACTGGACGACCCCGTCGAGCACGATCGCGAAGTGCTGGAGATAGCTCTGCGGGTTGGCGCCCGAGCCGGCAACGCCGTAGAGCAGCTTGCCTCGCTGGGCCTCGCGCCGGGTGATGTCGTGGAACTTCGACTGGCCCTTGCTCGTGAACTGCATGCGCACGATCGGCGCGTTGCTCTGCGGGTCAATATCGGCCTGGGTGCCAGAGAGCTTGAGGTCTCTACCCGTCATCTGCGGGATCGGCTTCGTTGCGTCCGTCGGCTGGTACTTCATCAGGTAGTAGAAGGTCACGCCCGGCGTCGGGGTGACGCCGCCACCCGGCCCCGGACAGTAGACCTGCTGATCACCGCAGGTGATGACCGTCATGGACTGCGGCAGGGCGAAGATCTTGACCGTGTCCTTGACCGGCTTGGTCGGAGCGGTCGGCTTGGTCGGCTCCGTGGGGAGCGCCGAGGCTGTCGTGGTCGTCGCCGACGAGCTGGTTCCCGGCGTGGTTGCCGTGCGCGCCTGCGTCGTGCGGGAGCCGGCCGTCGTGGTTGCGGCGGCGGTGCTGGTGCCGATCTGCGGAGCGGCGTCCGACCCGGTGGTCGTCGCGCTCTTCGTGCCGCCAGCCTTCTTGACGGCGGCGTCGTAGGCGGCCTTGTCCTTCGTGTACTGGGCAAGATCCGTGTCGTACTTGGCCTGGTCCTTCAGGTACTGCGCCTGGGCAGCCTTGAAGTCGGCGGCGACCTTCGCCGTGAGCGCCTTCCGCTTCGCGGCGAGCGCGGCCTGCGTGCCCACCGGGCCGGCCGAGATCGCCTTGGCGCGGAAGAGGTACCACTCCTCGGGCGTGCCCTGGGCAGCCTTCGCCTGCACCGGGGCGAGCAGGTCAAACAGGGTGTTATTGAGCGTTACCTGGCCCTGGATGTCGATCGAGACACCCCGGACGAGGTCTGCCTCGAGGTCGTACAGCTCCAGCTGCGCGGTCTGGCCGATGATCGCAGCGGCGCGGCCCTGGTCATGCACGCCGGCCAACTGGATGACGATCTCGTCGGGATCCTGCTTGCGGATCTCCGGCTCCGAGACGCCGAGCTTGTCGACGCGATTGCGCATGATCGACACCGAACGGTCGAGATCCTCGGCAGTGAGCGTGTGCCCCTTCGGCGGGACTGCCTTGAGGACGACCTCGAGGCCGCCCTGGATGTCGAGGCCCTTGGTCACGTTGCGGTGACCGGGCATGCCGGGAACAGCCAGGAAGGCGACCCCGAGCAGGGCTGCCAGGATGATCCCGACCAGCGTTAGGTGATTGCGACGCGCGTGCAAGAGCGTGAAGGCTAGCCGGAGGTGGTGGTGCGCGTCGGGTCGTCGGTCTTGGACTCGTCGACGATCTCGCCCTCGGCGACCTCGTCGTCGGCCTCGGCAGACGTCTCGGAATCGGCCGAGGGAGACTCAGCCTCGGGCACGACGTTGGCGATGGCGCGACGCGCGATGCGCATCTCGACGCCCTCGGCGATCTCGATGATGATCGAGGTCTCCTCCGGATCGTTCTCGATCACGGTGCCGTAGATGCCGCCCACCGTGACGATCTCGGTGCCGGGGCCGGCAGCCTGGATCGACTGCTGGAGCGCTGCCTGCTTGCGCTTCTGGGGGCGCGCAATGAACCACCACATGCCGATGGCTACTGCAGCCAGGACGATCAGGACGGAACCGTTCATTGAATCTCCTCTTGGGGGCCGCCGAGCAGGCGATCGAGCGCGTTCCGCTTGTACTCCCGGAAGCTTCCACGCTGGATGGCCTGGCGCGCACCTGCGGTCAGATCGAGTAACAGCTGCAGATTATGCAGACTCAGCAGCCTCAGCCCCAGAAGTTCGTTCTGATTCACCAGATGACGGATGTAGGCGCGGGTGAAACGGACGCAGGCAGGGCAGCTGCAATCGGGGTCGAGCGGGCCCTCATCGCGGGCCCAGCGGGCGTTCTTGAGGTTGACGCGGCCGTCGCGGGTGAGCGCGGTGCCGGTGCGTCCGAGGCGCGTCGGCAGCACGCAGTCGAACATGTCGATGCCGCGCTCGATCACCTCGAGGATCGCCTCGGGGTCGCCGATGCCCATGAAGTAGCGCGGCCTGTCGGCCGGCAGGAGCGGCGCCGCCCACTCGACGGTGTCGAACATCGCCTGCCGCTGCTCGCCCACCGCGAGGCCGCCCAGCGCGTTGCCGTCGAAGCCGAGCGCCGCGATCTCCTCGATCGAGCGGGTGCGCAGCTCGCGATCGGTGCCACCCTGGGCGATGCCGAAGCGCAGCTGGCCCTCGGCGCGGGGCGCGTCGACCTGCAGCGCGGCCCAGAGCGCGGTGCGCCGGACGGCCTGCTCGAGCTCGCCGCGGGTCGCGTCGGCGGGCGGGCAGACATCGAGGCACATCGCGATGTCGGAGCCGAGCGCCGTCTGGATCGCCGCCGTGGACGCGGGCGTGAAGCGGTCGGCCGTGCCGTCGTACACCGAGCGAAAGGTGACGCCGTCGTCGTCGGCCTTGACGATCGTGTGGCGCAGGCTGAACACCTGGAAGCCGCCGGAGTCGGTCAGCACGGGGCCGTCCCACGCCTGGAAGCGCTGGATGCCGCCGAGATCACGGATCAGCTCCTCGCCCGGCCGGAAGTGCAGGTGGTAGGTGTTGCCGAGGATGACGTGGGCGCCGGCCGCGCGCACCTCGTCCGGATGCAGCAGCTTGACCGTCGCCTTCGTGCCGACCGGCATGAAGGCCGGCGTCGGAATGTCGCCGTGAGCGGTGCGGATCGTGCCGGCACGCGCCGCGCCGTCGGTTGCCTCGAGGGTGAAGCAGCTCATCGGATCAGCATCGCATCGCCGAAGCTGTAGAAGCGGTACTCCTCGGCCACGGCGAGACGGTACAGCTCGCGCGTCTGCTCCTCGCCAGCGAAGGCCATGACCAGGGCGAGCAGCGTCGAGCGGGGCAGGTGAAAGTTGGTGAGCAGCATGTCCACCCGCCGGAAGACATGGCCGGGCGTGATGAACAGCTCGGTGCGTCCGGCGAGCGGGGCGCCGGCGGCGGCCACGGTCTCGAGCGTGCGTACCGTGGTCGTGCCGACCGCGAGCACGCGCTCGGCGGCACGGATCCGCTCCCACGCCTCCGGCAGCACCTCGTAGCGCTCGCCGTGGATGTGGTGCTCCGCCAGGTCGTCCACCGCGAGCGGGCGGAACGTGTCCAGGCCGACATGCAGCGTGACGCGCTCGACGTCCAGACGGGCGAGCAGCTCCTGCGTGAAGTGGAGGCCGGCGGTGGGCGCGGCGGCCGAGCCCTCCTCGCGGGCGTAGACCGTCTGGTAGCGCGCCGGATCGCCGAGCGGCGTCGTGATGTAGGGCGGCAGCGGTGCCTCGCCGTGCACCGCGCCGGGGGTCGCGTCGAGGCGGACACGCCAGCGGCCCTCCCCCAGGCTCTCGACCAGCTCGACGGGGCCGAGCCGCTCGCCGGGGCGCAGGCGCGACGACGGGCGCGCGAGCGCTTCCCAGAGCGTCGTCGCAGCGGCACCGTCCGGGCCCGCCGGAGCGTCGTCCGGCAGCCGCTCGAGCAGCAGCACCTCGGCCTTGCCGCCACTCGCACGGGTCAGGTGGAGGCGCGCCGGCACCACCCGGGTGTCGTTGACGACGACGAGCTCGCCGGCCAGCTCGTCTGCCAGCTCGGCGAAGCGACGGTGGCGGATCGCGCCCGTGGCACGGTCGAAGACGAGCAGGCGCGACTCGTCGCGGCGCTCGGCCGGGGTCTGTGCGATCAGCCGTGGCGGCAGGTCGTAGTCGAGCGCGGCTGACTTCATCCGTCCGGCACGTTACTGTGCGGCCATGGAACAGGCATGGATCGAGCGGGCGAAGGAACGGCTGACCAGGGCCTTCGACCCGGCCGCGACCGAGGCGGCGTTGGAGCAGGCCAAGAACGGGATGGAGTCGCTGGCCCAGGCGGCCGCCGAGCTCGAAGCGACGCTGCCGCTGCGCGTCGGTGACGCGATCCGTGACGGCATCCGCGGCGAAGCTGCGCCGATCGCGCGCCAGCTTGCCGAGGTGCGCGGCCTGCAGAACCAGGTGATCCGGCGGCTGGAGCGGCTCGAGATCGAGCTCGCAGCCGAGCGCAGCGCCCGCGTCGACGACCTGGCGTTGCTGGTCGACCTCGTGGCGTCGGGCTGGGGCAGCATCGACGAGCGGCTCGGCCGCATCGAGCGGCACCTCGGCGCAGCGGAGCCCGCACCGGTGCTCCGCCTCGAGGACCGCCAGGCCCTTCCGAGCAGCTAGCTCCTAGCCCGCCCGGCTCTCGTCCAGCGCGGGCTCGGTGACGCCGAGCGGGTGGCTCAGGCGGCTGCGCCGGGCGATGCGCTCCTCGAGGCCCAGCGCAACCAGGCCGACCGCGACCGCGAACCAGAGCGTCGCGACGCGAATCAGCACGGTCGCCGCCGCGGCCCCCGCCGCCGTCGCGCCCGACAGCGCGCGCAGCAGGCCGGTCATGCTGGTCTCGGCAACGCCGAGCCCGCCCGGCACGAACGAGAGCGACCCGGCGAGGTTGCCCAGCGTGTAGGCGACCGCTGCGTTCGCAGCCGAGACGTGCAGGTGCAGGCCCTTCACGCAGAGGATCGCGGCCACCGCCTCGACTCCCCAGGCGAGCGCCGACACGGCCGACATCTGGACGAGCAGCAACGGCGAGTGCAGCGCGAGGGCGGTGTCGCGCATGCGGCGCACGCGCGCGAGCCGCTGCGGCAGCGGCAGGCGCAACGCGGCCAGCACGCCACCCGCCACGGCAAGCCCCGCCACGAGCAAGGGCCAGCGCGACCCGGCCCCGGCCCAGATCGCGGCACCGCCCGCCACCACCACTGTTCCGATCACGTCGGTGACCCGCTCGGCCAGCACCACCGGCGCAGTGCGCGTCACCGGCGTCCCGTAGGCGCGACGCAGTAGCACCGACTTCAGCACCTCCCCGACCTTGCCGGGCGAGAGCGTCATGGCGAAGCCGGAGAGGAAGATGACGAGGCTGCGCCCGGTGGGCACGTCGACGTCGAGCCGGCGCAGGTAGACCTGCCAGCGGGCGAAGCGCAGCAGGTAGCCGAGCGACGTCAGCGCGAGCACCGCCGGGAAGAGACCCCAGCTGTAGCCAGCGAGTGCGCTGCCGAGCTTGCCGAAGTCGGCATAGAGGCCGAGGCCGATCGCCACCGCGGCGGCCAGCATGACCGCGAGGCCGATCGCGATGCCGGTGCGGCGGCTCACGTCGTCCCGAGCAGGACGGCCGCGACGACGACCCAGCAGCCGATGGCGACCAGCAGCGGGCGATCGCGCAGCAGCACGTTCTCGGGCTCCTCGCCCAGGTCGTGACGATGCACGAGGTGGAGGTAGCGCCAGACCCCGGCAACGACGAACGGGATCGTGGCGGCGAGCGCCTTCGAGTCGCGGGCGGTGAGCGTGTACGCCGCGTAGGCGATGACCGTGGCGACGGACGCCGCCTGGAGCAGCCGCTCGCAGAGGCGCACCGAGTAGCCCTCCAGCACCTTGCGTCCTGGCGTCAGCTCGGCGCCGACGAGCACGAGCTCGGCCCGCCGCTTGGCCAGCGCGAGAAAGAGGGCGAGCAGCGCGGTGCACGCGAGCAGCCAGGGCGAGATGCGGACGTCCACCGCGGCGGCACCGGCGGCGGCGCGCAGCACGAACAGCCCGGCGATCGTGCAGACGTCGAGCAGCACCACGTGCTTGAGGCGCGCCGTGTAGGCGGCCTGGAGCGCCAGGAAGCCCACGACGAACAGCACCTCCACGGCGCCGAGAGCGCCGGCGACGCCGAATGCCCCTGCCACCAGCAGCACTGCCAGGACAGCGGCGGCGCGCGGTGCCAGCTCGCCGCGGGCGATCGGGCGGAGCCGCTTGGTGGGGTGCAGCCGGTCGGCCTCGCGGTCGCGCAGATCGTTGACGAGGTACGCGGCGCTCGAGGCCATGCAGAAGAGCGCGAACGCCCCGATCGCCTCCAGCCAGCGGTGGGCGTCACCGAGCTTTGCCGCAAAGACCAGCCCGGCGAACAGCAGCAGGTTCTTCGACCACTGCCGGGGCCGCAGCGCCACCACGGCGGCATGCAGAGCACCCCGGCGCGCGCGCTGGTCGGGAACCTCGCCGACCGGAACGACCGCCACAACGCCGAATGCTACTGGCGCGCCG
>CANNRA010000066.1 GCA_947507735.1 Actinomycetota bacterium | reverse complement strand
GTAGGCGAAGGTGGCGATCGGCCGGTCGCCCTCGAGCAGGCTGCGCGGGTTGCCGCTGGCCGAGATGACCGAGGCGAGGATCGGCTTGTCGTGGCACGGCAGCGCATCGACGGCGCGGCGGATGCCACCGGCCACCTCCTCGGCACCGGCCACCACCGGCGGCACGAAGAGCACGATCAACGCGTCCACGTTCGGATCGGCGGCTACCAGCGGAATGCAGGTCTCGTAGGCGACCTCGGTGGCGGAGCCGAGCAGATCGACAGGGTTGCTGACGCTCGCCTCGAGCGGCAGCACGGAGCGCAGCGCGGCCTCGGTCTCGGGCGTCAGGTGCGGCAGCTCGAGCCCGGCCGCCTCGCAGGCGTCGGCGCAGAGGATGCCAAGGCCGCCCGCGTTCGTCATCACGGCGACGCGGTGGCCGCGCAGCGCGGGCTGCGAGGAGAGCAGCGCGGCGACATCCACGAGCTCGCCCAGCGAGCGGGCGCGGATCACGCCGGCCTGGCGGAACAGCGTCTCGACGGCCGTGTCGGAGCTCGCGAGCGCGGCGGTGTGCGACGACGCGGCGCGCTGGCCCGCGGCTGAGACGCCGGCCTTCATCGCCAGGATCGGCTTGCGCCGGGCGACGCGCCGGGCGATCCGCCCGAACTTGCGCGGGTTGCCGAAGCTCTCCAGGTACAGCAGCACGAGGCTCGTCTCCTCGTCGTCCTCCCAGTACTCGAGCAGGTCGTTCGACGAGACGTCGGCCTTGTTGCCGATCGAGGCGAAGCCGCTGAAGCCGAGCCCGCGGCTTGCCGCTGCCTCGAGCAGCGCGAGGCCGAGTGCACCCGACTGCGACGAGAAGCCGATCGGGCCGGGCGGCAGCGCACGCGGCGCGAAGGTGGCGTTGAGTCGCGCCGCCGACGACGAGATGCCGAGACAGTTCGGGCCGATCAGACGGGCGCCGTGCGCGCGCACCAGGGCGAGCAGCTCGCGCTGGCGGGCGCCGCCCTCGCTGCCGACCTCGGCGAAGCCTGCCGAGATGACGACGAGCGCGCGGCAGCCGGTCTCGAGCGCCTCGCGGGCAGCGTCGATGACGGTGGCGCCGGGGACGCAGATCACCGTCAGGTCAACCGGATCGGGGATGCTGGCGACGGAGGCGTAGCCCTTCACGCCGGCGACCGGCTCGCCGCCGCGGTTCACCGGGAAGGCGGCGCCCGTGAAGTCGCCCTCCAGGATGTTACGGAACAGCTCGCCGCCGATCGTCCCGCGTCGAGACGAGGCGCCCACGACGGCGACCGACCGGGGCCGGAAGAACGGCGCGAGCGACGCTGCGACGGCGACGTGGTCGCGCAGCTCGACCTGCTCGCGGTACACGGCGGTCGGAGCGATCGCGAGACGCACCTCGACCACGCCGTCCTCCAGGTGGCGCGACGTCTGGAAGCCGGCCTCGGCGAAGACGTTGAGCATCTTGCGGTTCTCGGGCAACACCTCGGCGACGAAGCTGTCGATCCCACTGGCAGCGGCGCTCTCGGCCAGCTGCTCTAGCAGGCGCGTGCCGATGCCGCGACCTTGCAGCTCGTCGGCGACGGCGAAGGCGGCCTCGGCGGTCGAGGCGTGACGGAGGCGCACGTAGCTCGCAAGCGCAACGATCCGCTCGCTCTCATCGGCCTCGGCCAGCGTGCCGACGAGAGCGCCGGTCTCGGCCCAGTCGGGATCGAGGAACGGCGCGACGAGGCGCGGGGTGATGCGTGGCACCCCGTGGAAGCGCCGGTGCACGCTCTCGGGCGAGAGCCGCTCGAAGAAGGCGATCACAGCGACGCTGTCGGCGGGCGTCGGCGGGCGCAGGCGCAGCGTCGTCCCATCCCGGAGGATGACGTCGCGCTCCCTGTTGCCGCCGGTTGCCATCGGCGACAGCATCGCAGCCGGGTGTCTCCCCGGGAATCGGCAGAAAGCCGCAGCGGGCCTGCGGTGCGGCCCAGGGCGGTGCCGCCCGGGACATGCCATGCTCGAGCAGAGCGGCCATGAGCGCCGACCGGACGACCGAAGCCTCTCCACCTGCAGTCGGGCTCAGCTCGTCGGAGGCTGTGCGGCTCCTCGGCGAGTCCGGCGCAAACGTTCTGGCGACCAGCAAGCCGCCGTCGCTCGTGCGGCGCTTCGCGGCGAACCTCGTCCACCTGTTCGCGCTGCTCCTGTGGGGCGGCGCCGCGCTCGCGGCGGGCGGCGGGATGCCCGAGCTCTCGGCGGCAATCGCCGTCGTGGTGGTGGTGAACGCCGCCTTCGCAACCTTCCAGGAACATCGCGCCGATCGTGCCTCCGAGGCGCTGCGCCTGATGCTCCCCCAGGTGGTGCGCGTCCGCCGCGACGGCGTCACCGCCGAGGTGCCGGCCGAGGACGTCGTGCCGGGCGACGTGCTGCTGCTGCAGGCCGGAGACCGCGTCAGCGCCGACGCTGACATCCTCGTCAACGCCGACCTGCGTCTCGACGAGTCGGCGCTGACCGGCGAGTCCTGGCCGGTACAACCGAAGGACGTCGTGCGCGCCGGCACGTACGTCACGGCCGGCGCGGGCGAGGTGCAGGTCACCGCGACCGGCATGCGCACCGAGCTCGGGCGCATCGCCAAGCTCTCGACCGAGACGAAGGGCGAGCGCAGCCCACTCGAGAAGGAGCTCGACCGCGTGACGCGCTTCGTGGCCGCGCTCTCGATCGGCATCGGCGTCAGCTTCTTCCTCGTCGCCGGCCTGATCGGGATGGGGTTGAAGGAGCGCTTCGTGTTCGCGATCGGCGTGATGGTCGCCAACGTGCCGGAGGGCTTGCTGCCGACGGTGACGCTCTCGCTGGCGATGGCAACGCAGCGGATGTCGAAGCGCAACGCGCTCGTCCGCAAGCTGTCGGCCGTCGAGACCCTGGGCGAGACAACGGTGATCTGCACCGACAAGACCGGCACCCTCACCGAGAACGAGCTGACCGCCGTGCGCCTCTGGACGCTCGCGGGCAGCTACGAGGTAGAGAGCGCGGGCTACGAGCCGGTCGGCCGCTTCCTGCGCGGCGACGCCGCCGGAGCGCCCGCCGCGGGCGAGGTCGTCGCTGCCGCGCCGCTTGCCGACCTGCTGCGCTGCGGCCTGCTCTGCAACGACTCGCGGCTCGTTCACGAGGGCGATGCCTGGACGGTCATCGGTGATCCGACCGAGGGCGCGCTCGTCGTCCTGGGCGTGAAGGGTGGCTTGGATCAGGAGGCTGAACTGGCGCGGTCGCCGCGGCTGACCGAGCTGCCGTTCGACTCGACGCGCAAGCGGATGACGACGATCCACGAGGTCGCGGGCGGCAGTGGCGCGACCGCCCGCATCGCCTACGTGAAAGGCGCCCCCGAGGAGCTGGTGCCGCTCTCGCTGCTGGAGCCCGCCGAGCGCGAGCGCGCGGTCGCGGCGGCCCTCGCCATGCAGCAAGACGGCCTGCGCGTGCTGGCTCTCGCGCGGCGCTCCCTGCCCGCCGTGACCGGCGCCACGGCACCGACAAGCGAGTCGGTCGAGCACGACCTCGAGTTGCTCGGCCTCGTCGGCATGATCGACCCGCCTCGCCCCGAGGTCGCCGATGCGGTTGCGCGCTGCCGCGCCGCGGGCATCCGCATCGTCATGGTCACCGGCGACGCCGGCCCCACCGCGGAGGCGATCGGCCGCCGCATCGGCCTCGTTGGCGATCTCGCCCACGTCGTCAGCGGCAGCGACATGGCGAAGCTCGATGACGCGGCCCTCACCCGCGCCGTCGCCGAGCGCGAGGTGATCTTCGCCCGCATCGACCCCGAGCAGAAGCTACGCATCGCCCGCGTGCTGCGCGCCGCCGGCGAGGTCGTCGCAATGACCGGCGACGGCGTCAATGACGCGCCAGCGCTGAAGGAGGCCGACATCGGCATCGCCATGGGCCGCGGCGGCTCCGATGTCGCCCGCGAGACCGCCGACATGATCCTGCTCGACGACAACTTCGCCTCGATCGTCGCCGCGGTCGAGGAGGGGCGCGCCGTCTACGACAACATCCGGCGCTTCGTCTCGTACCACTTCTGCTCGAACGTCGGCGAGCTCGTCCCGTTTCTCGTCTGGGGGCTCTCCGGCGGGCGCATCCCGCTGCCGCTCGTCGTCATGCAGGTGCTGGCAATCGACCTCGGCACCGACATGCTGCCCGCGATCGCGCTCGGTACCGAGCCCGCCGAGCCGGGGACGATGAGCCGGCCGCCAAGGCCCCGCTCCGAGCGCCTGCTCAACCGGCGCGTCCTCGCTCGCGTCTACGGCTTCGTCGGGCTGCTGGAAGGCATCGCCGGCATCTCAGCCTTCCTCTTCTCGTACGTCCTGCACGGCTGGGTGCCGTTCCAGCCGCTGCCCGCGAAGGGTGCGATCTATCTCGAGGCGACGACGATGACGCAGACGGCGATCGTCATGGGCCAGGTCGGCGCGGGTTTCGCGATGCGCACCAACCGCCTCTCGATCCGCGCGGTCGGCTTCTTCTCCAACCGCTTCCTGCTCGTCGGCGTGGCCTTCGAGCTGGTGCTGGCCGCCGAGCTGATCTACGTCCCCGGTCTCAACGGGGTCTTCCACCAGAAGGCGCTCGGGCTCTGGGAGTGGGCGTTCCTGCTGATCTGGCCGCCGATCGTGCTGGGCGCCGAGGAGCTACGCAAGGCCGTGCTGCGTCGCCGCGACGCTGCTCGCTGACGATCGGGGGTTCCCCTCAGCGGGCTTCCGCGCCGGTCCGGATGCCGGGACGTCGGGTCAGCGTTACCTTCGGGGCAAGACTCGCGAAAGGAGCACCCCATGCAGCACATCCTCATCGCAACCGACGGCTCCGACAGCTCGCTCGAGGCGATCGATTTTGGACTCGAGCTCGCCCGTGCCGAGCACGCCGAGGCGACCATCATCCACGTCACCAGGCCGATCGAGTGGGCGGTCTACCCGTTCGGCCCGCTCGACGCGATCCCCAACGAGGCGCCGGCGATCGCCGAGGATGACGCGCTGCGCTCCGCCCTGGCCTGCGCCGCCGAGAAGGGCGTTGTCGCGCATCCCGTCTCGGTGCTCGGCGATCCGGTAGCCGAGGTCCCCGCGTATGCTGAACGCATGCATGCGGATCTGATCGTGATCGGCTCGCGCGGCCTGGGCGGCGTGACGAGCGCGCTGCTGGGGAGCGTCTCGAAGGGCATCCTCAAGCACGCCGAGCGTCCTGTCCTCGTCGTCCCTGCGGCGCACGCGGTTGCGCATGCGTAGCCTCACGCGCCGCCGCCGGATCGTCTCGGCGGCAACGGTCGCCGTCCTCGCTTCGGCCGCGCTGATCGCCGCGAGCGCGACGGGCGCGCAGGGCACTGCCACGACGAAGGCCGCGCCTGCGGCGCCGGCCGTCGTGTCGGGTGAGATCACGCTGAACGGCGTCAAGGACGTCACCAACCTGCTCAAGGGGATCCCGCAGGCGGGTGCCTGGCTGGGCGCGGCATCGGCACCGATCCAGCTCGTCGTCTTCGCCGACCTCCAGTGCCCGTTCTGCAAGCAGTTCGACACCGACGTCAACCCGACCCTGATCCGCACCTACGTGCGCACCGGCAAGGTCCGTCTCTTCTTCGCGGGCATGCACTTCGTCGGCAACGACTCGACACGGGGCCTGAAGGCCGCCGCTGCCGCCGCCGACCAGAACAAGCTCTGGAACGTCGTCAGCCTGCTCTACATCAACCAGGGCGTCGAGAACAAGGGCTGGCTCTCCGAGAAGATGGTGGGCGCGGTCGCCAGGGCGACCCCCGGTCTTGACGTTGCGAAGCTCGACAGCGCCCGCAAGGGCAAGGCGGTTGCAGGGCGCATGGCGACCTGGGAGCAGCTCGCCTCCAGCGCCGGCGTCAACAGCACGCCGACCTTCTTCGTCGGCACGAAGGGCAAGCTCGGCCCGCTCGCCGTCACGGCGCTCGAGGTCGGCCAGTTCACGACCGCGCTCGACAAGCTTGTCAACGCGAAGTAGCCGGATGAGGCTCGGAGCACTCCGGGCGGTGGCGGGCGCGCTCGCGCTGGTCGCCGCCGGGATCTCTGCCTATCTGGTCACCGTGCACTACGCGGGCGGGCCGATCGCCTGCTTCGCTGGTGGCGGTTGCGAGACGGTGCAGAAGTCGGCCTACTCGCTGATCGGATCGGTGCCGCTCAGCGTGCTCGGTCTCGCCGCGTACGTCGCGCTGGCGCTCGCCCTGCTCTTCCGTGGTGAGCTGGCGGCGATCGCCTCGTTCGTGCTCGGCCTCTCGGTCGGCATCTTCGCCGTCTACCTGATCGTCGTGCAGACAGTCGTGCTGGACGCGATCTGCGTGTGGTGCATGACCACCGATGCCATCGCCCTGCTGCTCGTCGTGCTGACGTCGCTGCGGCTGCGGCTCGAGCCGCCCGCTGCTGCCGAGCCGCCCGCTGCTGCCGCTCCTGCGCCGCAGCACTAGCGACGCCCGCCCCGCCTGGGTTACAGTCCCTCCCGAACCGGGGTGTCCCACCACAGGGTGGGGCTGAGATCACACCCGTCGAACCTGATCCGGATCATGCCGGCGAAGGGAGTGCACCATGTCCGACCAGGGACCCGCCTGGGGCATCGAGCCCGTTCCGGAGCGCCTCCGCGCCCTCGGCTTCACGGATCAGCTGCTGCTCTGGGGCAACCTCTCCGTGTCATTGCTCGTCATCGTCGCGGGCGCGCTGCTCGTGCCCGCGCTCTCGCTGCCCTACGCGCTGCTCGCGATCGTCGTCGCGGCGGTGTCGGGCTCGCTGCTGATCGGGCTCGCTGCGCTGATCGGCGCCGACGCCGGCGTCCCGGCGATGGTGCTGCTGCGCGCCCCCCTCGGCCGTCGCGGCTCGCTGCTGCCAACCGCGCTCAACGTCGTGCAGTGCCTGGGCTGGTCGGTCTTCGAGCTACTGATCATCGCCACCGCCGCCAGCGCCCTCTCCGAGCAGGTCTTCGGCTGGAAGGGTAAGCCGTTCTGGACGGTGCTCTTCGGCGGCGTGGCAGTCGTGCTGGCGCTGCTCGGGCCGGTCGGCTTCGTGCGCAGGTACGTGCGCAAGGTTGGCGCCTACGCGGTGATCGCCTCGCTCGGCTACCTCACCTGGTGGGTCCTCGACAAGTCGCAGCTGCACGCCTTCTGGGGCGCGGAGGGCAAGGGCGGCTTCCCCAGCTTCTGGGCCGGCGTCGACCTGCTGCTGGCCAGCGTCATCTCCTGGACGCCGCTCGCGGCCGACTACTCGCGCTTCTCGAAGACGCGCCGGGCCGCCTTCTGGTCGGGCTGGATCGGCTACGCGATCCCGGCGATCTGGCTGTTCGGGCTGGGCGCTCTGCTGCTGCTGGCGCGCGACATCTCGGACGCCGCGGCGATCCCGGCTGCGGTCGCGGCGGGCGGCGTGGTCAGCGTGCTCGCGCTCGTCGCCCTCACCGTGGACGAGTCGGACGAGGCGTTCGCGAACGTTTACTCCGGCGCCGTCTCGCTGCAGAACATGCTGCCGCGCGTGCCGCAGCGGCTGCTCATCGTCGGCGTCGCCGTGATCGCAACGGTCGGCGCGCTCGTGATCAACCTCAGCAACTACATGACCTTCCTGTTCCTGCTCGGCTCGTTCTTCGTGCCGCTGTTCGGCGTCCTGCTCGCGGACTGGCTGCTGCACCGCTGCCACTACACGCGCGAGGCGATCTTCGAGGCGCCGGCCTGGCGGGTCGAGCAGATCGCGGCCTGGCTGGCCGGCTTTGCGCTGTACCAGTACCTGCTGCCGCAGGGCCCGAGCTGGTGGATCGACCTGATCCACCACGACGCTGGCCCGGTCGACTTCACGGCGTCGCTGCCGAGCTTCGCCGCGGCGTTCGGGCTGGCGCTGGCGGCCGGCGTCGTGTCGCGCCGGCTGCGCGGGACGGTCGCAGCGGGGGTGTAGGGCCGGCAGGCGCGGAACGGCCTAGCCGGCGAGCAGCCCGGTCGCCCACATCACGGTGATTCCGGCCAGGAAGCCGCCGACGACGTGGCCAGACGCGAGGCCGCCGGGGGCGCGCCGCCGCACGTAGCGGGTCACCTCGACCACGACCTGCGCCGCCGCACCGACGGCGATCGAGAAGAAGAGCACGCCGACGATGTCGTTCGTGAGGTAGCCGCCGATCCAGGTGCCGGCCATCGCCGGGAAGCCTGCGATGAACGCGAGCAGGGCGAGCCGCCGCACGCCGACGCGGCCGCCGCCTTCTGCCGCGGGCGCGGCGATGCCGAGGCCCTCGGTGATGTTGTGCACCATGAAGCCGACGATCAGGAAGGTGCCGAGCGTCAGCTCGCCGAGGGCGAAGGACGAGCCAATGGCGAGCCCCTCGCTGAGGTTGTGCAGGCCGATGCCGACGGCGACGAGCAGAGCGAGCACGGGACCGGGAACCACCGCGCCCGCGGCCCGCTCGCTGCGGCGCGAGAGCCGGTCGCCGAGCCAGGTGAGGCCGAGGTAGCTGACCGTCACACCCAGCACCACCAGCCCGAAGCCGCCGATCCCGGGCGGCAGCGCCGCCTGCCGGGTGAGCGCCTCATTGAGCGCGTCGAACGCGAGAAAGGTGAGCAGGCCGGCGGTCAGCGCCATGAAGGCGGCCAGCCAGCGACCGCTGATGTGGCGCAGCGAGGGCAGCCAGGCAAGGCCTAGCGCCACCGGCACGATCCCGACGAGGAAGCCGATCAGCGCGTAGCCGAGGAAGCCGCGGCCGGTGGGCGCCGGGGTCTCGACGGCTGCGGCCACTGCATGCACCGTCTCGACGCCGCTCGCTGCGGTGAGGCCGAAGGCGATCGGGTCGTCCTCGACCCAGTGGTAGGGCACGACGACGGTGGTCGAGCCGAGACGGCGCAACGTCCGCGGGCCGTCGGTGTCGAACGGCACCACGGCGTCGTCCACCGTCACGATCGAGAGGCGTAGCGCCTCGCGCTGGGGGTTCGTCAGCTTGAGGCGGATCTCGCCGGGCCGGAACTCGACGCGACGTACCTGGAAGGTGTCAGCCGGCGGCGGGCTCGTGCCGACGAGCGAGACGATCGACTTGCCTCCCGCCACGAACGCCGAAACGACGCCGACGAGCACGAGCAGCGGGACGAGCGCCCACAGGCGCCAGAGCCTTGCACTCACGCCTCGACCTCGAAGTAGCCCATCCAGCCGAGCTCGGTGAACTCGGTCTGATGTGCGTGAAACATGAACCGGCCGGGGTGCGTGAACTCGACCTCGATGATGCCGCGCTGGCCCTGGCACAGCATCACGGTGTCGGTGTACTCGTACGCGGTGCCCGTGCCCGTCGGGTAGTAGCGGAACATCTCGCCGTGCAGGTGGAACGAGTTGATCAGGTCGAACTCGGTGAGGTTGGCCAGAAAGATGCGGACGAGCTCACCGCGCTTGACCCTGATCGGGTGCTTGGCGTAGAGGAAGGCGGGGCCGTTGACGGCGTAGAAGTTGTTGGCGCCGTCGCCGTCGGTGTCGTAGCCGTGCATCACCATCACGAGCTCGAGCGCCGGTGGGCGCGGCGCGGGCGGGTCGATGATGAAGGCGCCGTAGAGGCCCTTGTGGATGTGCTTCTTGAGCGGTGCGGCGTGGCAGTGGTAGAGGTGCATCCCGTACGGCTTTGCCGGGAACTCGTACGTGAAGCTGCCGCCGGGATCGACGATCTCGAAGACGCCATCCATGTTCGCGGGGTGGATGCCGTGGAAGTGGATCGTGTGCGGGTGCGAGCCGGCATTGTGGAAGGAGACGCGGAGGAGGTCGTCCTCGGTCGCCCGGATCACGGGGCCGGGGACGGTGCCGTTGTACGTCCAGGCCGCGAAGGTGACGCCGTCGATGATCTCGAGCTCGCGGTCGCTGGCGACGATGTCGTAGGTGCGCAGGCGGCCCGGCTCGTGGGGAAGCGCGGGGGGCGGGTAGAGCAGTGCGTCATGCTCGTGCGGCCCGGCCGGCGACGGGACACCCGCGCCGATCATCGTGGCGTGCCCGGGGTACGACGATGGCGTGTGGCCTGCATGCGGGTCGGGCTCGGTGCCCGTTGCGCCGGCAACGCCTGCTGCCAGGCCCGCCAGTGGCGCGCCCGCCAGCACCAGCGGAGCGGCTGCGCCGAGGAACCGGCGCCTGGTGATCGTGCGCTTCATGGTGAGCAGCATAATTTAGGCATACCTAAATATCGACTGGCGATCGGGTAGTGTCTCGCGGGATGCGCCCCGAGCTGCTGTCCGAGTCGATCCAGGACTACCTCAAGGAGATCTTCAAGCTCCTCGCCGATGGCGAGCGCGCGACCACGAACGTGATCGCCCGGCGTCTCGGCGTCTCGGCACCCTCGGTGAGCGCCATGGTCAAGAAGCTCGCTGCGCTCGACCTCGTGGTGCATGAGCCCTACCGCGGCGCCACGCTGACCGAGACGGGCGAGAGGATCGCCGTCGAGGTGGTGCGTCATCACCGGCTGCTGGAGCTGTACCTGGCGCAGACCCTGGGCTTCCGCATCGAGGACGTCCATGCCGAGGCCGACCGCCTGGAGCACGCGCTCTCGGAGGAGCTCGAGGCGCGCATCGATGCCGCGCTCGGCTTCCCCACGCACGACCCGCACGGCGACCCGATCCCCGACGCCGAGCTGCGGATGGTGCAGCCGCCGCTGCGTGCGCTCGCTGCGCTCGCCCCGGGCGAGCGTGCCGTGATCCGCCGCGTGC
>CANNRA010000065.1 GCA_947507735.1 Actinomycetota bacterium | reverse complement strand
GCCGGGCTACGCCCGGCGCTGCTCGGGCAGGCGCGCCGCCACGAGCGCACCCGCCAGCGCGAGGCCGCAGAAGAGGATGAGCACCGGGTCCCAGCCGTGCGCGGCCGCGAGCACGCCGACGACCGGCGTCAGTGCCCCCGCCAGCGCGAAGACGACGGTGGCCGCCACGGCGACCGCCTGCCCCGCGAGCTCGGGTGGCACGGCCTCGCCCGCGCTGACGTACACCAGGTGATTCCAGCCGAACGCGCCGAAGCCGAACACCGCCACCGCCGGGGCGATCGCCCAGAGGCTGCCCGCGTGCAGTGCGAAGAGCAGCCCGATCGAGGCGGCGGCGGTGAGCAGGCCGATCTCGACCATGGTGCGGGTGCGGCGGCGACCACCGCGGCCGTCCGCGACCCGGCCCCAGACGATGCGGCACACCGCTGCCGCGGCGTTCAGCACGACGAAGGCGGCCGACGCGGCGAAGGCCGAGATCCCGGAATCGCGCGTCGCCGGGACGATGTAGCTGAGGCTGCCCTGCAGCGGCACGATGTAGGCCGCGGCGATCGCGAACAGCACCCACATCCGGCGCACCTTGAGGATCCGCCAGATCGCGAAGCCGACGCGACGGCTGCCTGGCGCGTCACCGGCGTTCGCGACGAACGAGAAGACGAGACCCGTGATGCCGATCGCGGCGGCGGTGAGGTAGAGGACAGCGTGGACGTCGACGGCGCTCTCCATCGCCGGCAGCGCTATCGCCGCGGTGGTGCCGCCGAGCGGGACCGCCATCTGACGCACGCCGAGGGCCCAGGCGCGCCGCTCCGCCCCGTAGACCTTGAAGAGCGCGCCCGCACCGGCGATCGGGATCACCGACGTGCCGAGCCCCGAGCAGAAGAGCGCGGCGATCAGCACGCCGGGCGACCGTGTCACGGCCGCCGCCAGCACCGAGACGACCGCCAGCAGCGTGCCGGCGATGACGCTGATCCGCGAGCCGAAGCGATCGACGATGACGCCCCAGGCCGCGAGCGACACGCCGGCGCCAAGCAGCGTCGCCGTCACCGCCGAGCCGTAGGCGGGCAGGCTGAGGTGGTAGCCGTGGCGCAGCGCCGGCCCCACCGACGGCAGGCCGAAGTTGATGAACGCGACAGCCGCCTGCGCCGCCGACGCCCAGATCAGGACGCGCCGCGCGGAGGCGTTGTCGCCCCACACGCGTCGCTTCACCTGGGCCCCCGCATCCGGCCCGGAGGATATCCGCGGCGGCAGTCACGCCCGCGCACGGCTACCCTGCGTCCCGTGAACCGTCAGGAGATCGCGCGTAAGCGGCGCCGCATCACGGTCGAGGCCATCCTCGAGGTCGAGGTGGAGCGCGAGGCAATCCTCCGCGAAAGGCTCGAGGAGCTGATCGGCGACGCCGACGCCTGGAAGCTCGACAGCGTGCTCGTGCCGGGCGTGCCGGCCGACGAGCTGGTGCTGCTCGAGCGGATGCTCGTGCTCGAACCCCAGCCCGACGAGGACACGAAAGAGCGCTACGAGAGCGACATTCGCGAGCTGCGCGAGGACGTGGAGGAGTGTGAGCGGCGCCAGCAGGCGCTGCGCGGCTTCCTGCACGCCCTGGGCGCCTAGCCGCATCCACGAGGAGGAAGTCTGATGGCAGCAGTGGAGTCCGATCACGAGGCAGGCCTCAGGGCCCGCGAGAACGATCGCAAGCACGTCCTGCACTCCTGGTCGATCAAGTCGAAGATCGATCCGCTGCCGATCGCCGGAGGCCTCGGACGCCACATCTGGGACTTCGACGGGAACCGCTACCTCGACTTCTCGTCGCAGCTGATCAACGTCAACATCGGCCATCAGCATCCGAAGCTCGTCGCTGCCATCCAGGAGCAGGCTGGCAAGCTCTGCACGATCGCGCCGTCCTTCGGCAACGACAAGCGCGCCGAGCTGGGCCGCCTGCTTGCCGAGGTCACGCCGGGCGACCACTCGCTCGCGTTCTTCACCAACGGCGGCGCCGAGGCGAACGAGAACGCCGTCAAGCTCGCCCGCTGGTACACCGGCCGCCACAAGATCATCGCGCGCTACCGCAGCTACCACGGCGCCACGGCCGGGGCGATCTCGCTGACGGGCGACCCGCGCCGCTGGCCGGCCGAGCCGGGCCTGCCGGGCATCGTGCGGATGCTGGATCCGTACACCTACCGCTGCCCCTGCGGCCACCCCGACCCGTGCCCCGTCTGCACGGGGGCGCCGCACCTCGAGGAGATCCTCCAGTACGAGGGCGCGCACACCGTCGCCGCCGTGATCCTGGAGACCGTGACCGGCAGCAACGGCATCATCCCGCCGCCGCCCGGCTACCTGCAGTCGATCCGCGAGACGTGTGACAAGCACGGCATCCTGCTGATCGGCGACGAGGTGATGGCGGGCTTCGGCCGCACCGGCAAGTGGTTCGCCGTCGACAACTGGGACGTCGTGCCGGACATCATCACGATGGCCAAGGGCATCAACTCCGGCTACCTGCCGCTCGGCGCGATGAGCGTCCGCAAGCCGATCGCCGAGTGGCTCGACAACACGATGTTCTCCGGCGGACTCACCTACTCGGGTCACCCGCTGGCCTGCGCCTCGGCGGTCGCGTCGATCAACATCTTCAAGGAAGAGGGGATCGTTGAGAACGCCGCCGCCATGGGCAAGGTGCTCGAGGTCGAGCTGCCGAAGCTGCAGGCGAAGCACCCGTCGATCGGCGAGGTGCGCGGGCTCGGCCTCTTCTGGGGCATCGAGCTCGTGCGCGACCGGGCGACGAAGGAGATGCTCGTCCCGTTCAACGCCTCCGGCGAGGCTGCCGCCCCGATCGCCCGCATCGGCAAGACGGCGATGGCGAAGGGTCTGTCGCTGATGTCGCACTGGAACGTCTCGATCGTGGCGCCGCCGCTCACGATCACGCGCGAGGAGCTCGACGAGGGTCTCGCGATCCTCGACGAGGTGCTCGACGTGGCCGACGAGTACTACACGGGCTAGGCGCAGAACTCAGCCGCCGTTGGGCGGTGCGCAGCTCCTGTCGCGCATCGCCCAACGGCGTAGGCTCCTCCCTTCCCCGTCTGGAAGGAGCCTTTCGTGAATGCCCTGATCGTCCTGCTCTGCCTCGCCTCCGGCGCCCTGCTGCCGGCCCAGGCCGCTGTCAACGGCAAGGCTGCGCACTTCCTCAACTCGCCGTTCCGCGGCGGCCTCGTCTCGTTCGCCGGCGGGTTCCTGATCCTGCTGATCCTCTCGTTCGCGACCAACCGCCCCTGGCCGTCGCTGTCGTCGATCGGGAAGATGCCGTGGTACGCCTGGGTGGGTGGCACCATCGGCTCGCTGTACGTCGTCTCGATCGTGCTGGCGGCGCCGCGGATCGGTGCGCTGCAGATGCTGGTGGCGCTGACCGTCGGCCAGGCGATCTCGTCGGTCGTGCTGGAGCGGCAGGGCTGGATCTTCTACCCGCAGCACGCGATCACAGCGCCCCGCGCAGTCGGCGTCGGTGCGGTCGTCGTAGGCCTTATCCTGGTGCGTCTATGAGCGCATCCGAGATCACCCGCAGCGGCGTCAAGACCCACCTCTCGAACGTGGTGGTGAGCGGCGGCGTCGCCTACCTGGCCGGCGTCACGCCCGCCACGGGCACAACCGTCGCCGAGCAGACGAAGAGCGTGCTCGACCAGATCTCCGGTCTGCTGGCCGGGGTCGGCAGCGACGTGTCGAAGCTGCTGTCGGCGCAGATCTGGCTGACCGACATCCGCAATCGCGACGCGATGAACGAGGTCTGGAACGCGTGGGTCGCGCCCGGCGCGCCGCCTGCCCGCGCCTGCGTCGAGGCGAAGCTGGCCGCGCCCGAGTGGCTGGTCGAGATCATGGTGACGGCCGCCGTCTAGGCGGCAAGGGACGGGGCCCTGGGGTCGGCGGCCGCCTACGCGGCGCCGCCGGCCACCCAGGCAATCGTCTTGTCGGTGAGCCGGTCGAGGGCCTCGACGCAGAGCTCGAGGTGCTCCTCGCGCGTGTCCTCGGCGGGGTTGTGCGAGAGGCCGCGCAGGCTCTGCACGAAGAGCATCACCGTCGGCACGCCGGCCTGCGCGACCGAGGCGGCGTCGTGCAGCGGCCCCGAGGGCAGGCGCTGCGAGCGGCCGTCCGCGACCTCGCAGATCGCCTCGTCGCAGAGGTCGATCAGGTGTGGGTGGAACGGGATCGGCGGGATGCTCCAGGTCGACGTCCAGGCGACCTCGATGCTCTCCTCGGCGGCGAAGCGCCGGGACGCGGCCTGGGCATCGTCGAGCATCCGGGCGAGCGAGGCGGCGTCCAGGTGACGCTGATCGAGCGTGACGTCGCACTCGCCAACGATGGCCGTGACGATGCCCGGCCGCGTGACGACGCTGCCCATCGTGCAGACGCCGCCGTGGCGCCGCGCGATGTCGCGGATCTCCAGGCCGAGCTTGGCCGCACCGGCGAAGGCGTCCTTGCGCAGGTCCATCGGCGTCGAGCCGGAGTGGGCAGCCTGGCCGGTGAAGCGGATCGCGTTGCGCTCCACGCCAACCGTGCCGAGCACCGCCCCCAGCGGCAGGTCGAGCCGCTCCAGCACCGGGCCCTGCTCGATGTGCAGCTCCAGGTAGGCGGCGGCGGTCGCCAGCTGGCGCGCCGCTGCGTGCATGCGGTCGACGTCCACGCCACAGCGGGCAAGCGCGTCGGCCAGGGTGATGCCGTCGCGATCGGTGAGACCGCGCACCGCGTCGGCGTCGAGCTGCCCCGCGGCCGCCGCCGAGCCGAGCAGGGAGCGGCCGAAGCGCGCGCCCTCCTCGTCGGCCCAGTCCACGACGCGCAGCGTCACCGGCGGCGGCGTCCCGCTCGCAGCGGCCTCGGCGGCGAGACGACGCAGCACCTCGAGCCCCGCCACCAGGTTGAGACAGCCGTCGAGCCAGCCGCCGTTCGGCACCGAGTCGATGTGGCCGCCGATCAGCACGGCCTGGTCGGAGGCGCCCCGCAGCGTCGCCCACGCATTGCCAGCCTCGTCGACCTCGTAGGCGACCCCGGGCACTGCCTCGAGCTTCTCGCGCAGCCAGGCGCGCGCGGCGAGCCACGTGTCCGTCCAGCAGACGCGCTGCGCGCCGTTCGCGTCGCCCGTGAGGGCGCGCAGCTCCTTCAGCTCGGCGACGGTGCGCCCGGGATCCAGTGCCATGCCTTGGTGCCTCTCTCCTAGCCGCGGAAGTGCGGGATGATCTGCGTCCGGTAGGTCTCCAGGATCTGCTCCTGGTCCTGGGTCATCAGGTAGATGTTGAACTGCGTCATGCCCGCCTCGACCAGCTTCTCGAGCTTGGCGATGTGCTGGTCGACCGTGCCGAGCACGCTGAACGCGTCGCAGGTCTCGTCGTCGACGAACTCGCCGTGCTGGGCGCCGACGCGCGAGTGATCCTTGTAGTCGTAGAACTTGCGGCGCGACACGTACTCGGTGAGCGCAGACGGCAGCGTCGCCGGGTCGGTCTTCGTCAGCAGGTCGACGACGTGGTTGGACACCATCGCCGGGAACCAGCGCGTCTCGCTGCGGGCGAGCTCCATGTCGTCCGAGATGAAGGCGGGCGCCGAGACGATCGCCTCCAGCTTCGAGCCATCGCGGCCGGCTGCGTTGGCCGCGGCACGGGCCTGGCCCATGAACCACGCGGTCAGGTCGGGGTCGGCGAGCTGGATGACGACACCGTCACCGACGCGCCCGGCCACGGCGAGCGCCTTCGGGCCGTAGGCCGCGACCTGCATCGGGATCTTGCCGAGATCCTTGGCCCAGGTCAGCTCGAGCTCCTTGCCGTTCCAGAGCACCTGCTCGCCGTGCATCATCTTCTTGATCATGTTCAGCGAGTCCTCGAACTCGCGCATCGGCACCGGCTCCAGGCCGACCACGCGCCGCGACGAGTCGCCGCGCCCGATGCCCAGCACCATGCGGCCGCCGGAGATCGCCTGCAGCGTCGCGTACGACGAGGCGGTGACGGTTGGCTCGCGGATGCCGGGGTTCGTCACGCAGTGACCGAGCAGCACGCGCTCCGTGCGATCGGCGGCGAGCGCGAGCAGCGGGTACGCGTCGTGCCAGAGGATGTGGGAGTCGTACGTCCACACCTGGTCGAAGCCGGCCTGCTCGGCAAGCACGGCGAGTTCGAGGAAGCGGGTGTACGGGGGATCGGGAAGGATCGTGACGCCGAACTTGAGCATGAGCTGACTCCTCCGTCTGCGGGACTACAACTCAACCGCAAGCGCGCGCTCACAGCAAGTCGGCCGCCACGGGCCGGCCTCGCGCTAGATGTTGTCGCGGTCGCGCGGGTCGGCGCGCGGCTGGGGCTCGGGCTCCACGTACTCGTCCTCGCCGAGGTAGGGCGCGAAGGGCGAGCCGCTGTCGTCGGCGGTGGCAGCACTGCTGCCGCCCGAGCCGCCGCCGTCGCTGTCGAAGCCGCTGCCACCCTCGGTGTCGGTGTCATCGCCGTCGCCGTCGCTGCCCTCGGCCGCCTCGCGCTTGCGGCGCTTGCGCTCCAGGTAGAACGCCATCCAGATCGACCCTTCGAAGAGGATCATCAGCGGGATCATCTCGAGCGTTGTCGTGATCGGGTCGATGCCGGGGAGGGCGACGGCGATTCCCGCCATGATCACGTAGCCGACCCGGCGATTCTTCTTGAGCTTCTGGTACGAGAGCACGCGCACCAGCACGAGGCCGAGGATCACGATCGGCAGCTCGAAGACGACCGTGACGGCGATCAGCACCATCGAGGCGAACGAGAGGTAGTCCTTCGCGCGGATGCCGTTGGTGTAGTGCTCGCTGTCGTAGCCCGTCAGGAACTTGACCGCTGCCGGCAGCGCGACGAAGTAGCCGAAGGCCAGGCCGAGCGCTCCGAGGAGGGTGGCGAAGGCCGTCAGGCCGACGACGGCGCGCTGGATCCTGGGGTTCAGCGCGGGCGCGAAGAAGGCCCAGACCTGGTAGATGATCACCGGGAACGCGAGCAGGAATGCCGCGTAGATGCTGATCATCAGCGAGGTCACGAACGGCTCCGTCGGCGCGAGCGTCGTGAGCAGCCGATGCTCGGCAGGCAGCGGCCGCACGAGCCAGCTGAGGATCCGGGTGTGGAACGCGTACGCGACCGCGAAGGTCACGACGATGGCGATCAGCGAGAAGACGACCCGCTGGCGAAGCTCCGTCAGGTGGTCGACGAGCGGGGCCTCTTCCCCGAATTCAAGGCGGCCCGGGGCCAGACGCCGCGGGATGATCCTCATCAACTAGGCGACGGTGTCGCGCTCACGGGGAGCAGCCGTCGGCTCCTCGGTGTGCGCGGACGTCGTCACCGGCAGAGCCTGGTGATCGTCGTCGTCCTTGCCGGAGATCGAGCTCTTGAACTCACGCAGGCCCTTACCCAGCGACCGGCCCATCTCAGGCAGGCGCTTCGGGCCGAACACGAGCAGCACGACCAGGAGCAGAATGAGCAGTTCCCAGGGGGAGATCCAACCAGGCATAGACCGAGCCTAGCCGGAACCCCCGTGGGCTGTCCACCCCGCGACGTGACGAAGCGCCGAGATTGACCAACCGTTAACGGCGCCTCAACGCGCTTCGGGACGCTTCACGAGGAAGACGGCCGAGTAGTCGAGCCTGCCATCGCCCTGCTCCTGCCCCTTGAGGTACTGGGCCAGCGCCGTGTCGGTCATCTCGGAGGTGACGCCGTGGGCGGCCGCCAGCTCGTGCGCGAGCTGCATGTCCTTGACGATCAGGTCGAGCATGAACATCGGCTGCCAGCCCTGCGACGAGGGGTGCCGCTCGCTGGCGCCGGCGAGCGGGAAGCGGTTGCGCAGCACCTTGGAGTCGCCCGTCGAGGCGGACAGGAGCTCGTAGAAGGTGGCCGGATCGACGCCCTCCTTCGCCGCGATCGCGCACGACTCGGCGAGAGCGACCATGTTGCAGCCGGCGATCAGGTTGTTGCAGAGCTTCGCGGCCTGGCCGGCCCCCGGCCCGCCGACATGACGCACCAGCGAGCCCATCAGCTCGAACACGGGCTGGACGCGCTCGAAGACCGCGGCGTCGCCGCCGACCATGATCGTCAGCGTGGCCGCGTCGGCACCGGTTGGGCCGCCGCTGACCGGCGCGTCGAGGCACGGCTGGCCGGCGGCCGCGCACTCCGCGAAGAGGCGACGCGCCAGCGTCGGCGGCGAGGTGGACATGTCCACGAGCACCGTGCCCGGGGCGGCGGCGTCGCGCAGGCCCCCGACGCCGAGGAACACCTGCTCGACGATCTGCACCGAGGGCAGCGACACGAGCGCGACATCGACGCCGGCCACCGCGTCGGCCGGGCTGTCGGCGATGCGCACGGCACCCGCGAGCGCAGCGGCCGCGGCCGGGTTGACGTCACACGCCACGACCTCGTGCCCGCCGGCAACCAGATGGGCGGCCATCCGCAGGCCCATCGTGCCAAGGCCGATGAAAGCGATCTTCATTGCTGCGCTACCTCCAGAGGATGCGCTCGGCGTTGGCGCCGAGCATCAGCTGCTTCTCCGCGTCGCTGAGGTTCGGCGCCCACTGCACGCGCTTCACCTCGAGCCGCGGCTCCATCACAGGGCACGACGAGGCGTAGAGGACGCGCTCGGCGCCGAAGCGGCGGACGCAGCCCTCGATGAAGTCCTCGCGGTAGGTGCCCGCCGTCTGCACGGTGAGATTCGGGCAGGTGTCGAGCGCGATCTCGGCATCCACCTGGCCGAGGCCGGAGAGGTTGATCTGGCCGCCGTTCGTCATCACGATCGGCACCTCGGGGAACTGGCGGGCCAGGTCGGCAACCTGCGGCCCCTCGCTGACGGCCAGCCAGCCCGTCGCGACGATCACCGGGATGCCGCGCTCGCGGGCGACGGCCATGAGCGGCCGCACCAGCGGCCCGTTGATCCGGAACAGCTCCTCGTTCGGGTGCAGGAAGAGGCCGCCCAGACCCAGCGTGTCGAGCGCGCGCTCCAGCTCGGCGACCGCGGCGTCGCCCTGGTTCGGGTCGACGCGGGCGAAGCAGCGCAGCTGGTCGGGGTAGGCGCACTGCGCGGCCGCCGCGACGTCGTTGGCCGGGCCGAGGTGGTACCCCGGGGGCCGCGCCGGGACGGCGATCGCCCGGTGGACGCCGGCCGCCTCGATGCGGGCGATCAGCTCGTCGGCATCGACGCCGCCGCCGTAGAGCGACTCGCCCACGTAGACGTGGCTGTCGATGCTGCTGCCGGCGCTCACTTGACCACCCCGTCGATCAGCTTCCTGGCGTTGAGGCCCATCACGAGCAGCTCGTCGGCCGGCGAGAGCCCGGCGACGCGGATCTTCTCGAGGTCGATCTTCGGCGAGCAGCCGGGGCCGTCGCTGGCGAACATCACACGCTCGGCACCGATGCGGCGCACCGCCTCGGCGATCTTGTGCGGGTACGGCATGCCGGAGGTCTCGAGGATGATGTTCTCGTGGCGCTCGGCCACCTCGATCGCCTCGTCGGTGTGCAGGTAGGCGCCCATGTGGCCGAGGATGATCGTGGCCTGGGGCACGGCCGCCGCGGCGAACGCCACGGTGAGCGGCGTCGTCAGCGGCTCGTCGCCGCAGTGGAAGAGCGTAGGCGCGTTGTGCTCGGCGGCGCGGCGGATCAGGCGCAGCGAGTCCTCGCCCGACGGGTGCGCGATGGTCGTCACCGCGTGGAACTTGAGGCCCTTGTAGCCGAGGGCGAAGGCGCGGTCGAGCAGCTCCAGGCTGAGGTCGCCGTACCAGGGGTGGATGCGAGCGAAGCCCTCGAGACGGCCGGGGAACTCGGCCATCGCCTCGGCCAGCCACTCGATCGCGTTCGAATTGACCTCGGGTGCGTCGACGATGGTCATCACCCAGCCAACGTCGATCCCGGCCTGGTCGAGCCGTGAGACGACGAGATCGGCGCCCATCTTCCAGCCGAGCGCGGGGATGTCGTCAACGTGCATGTGCGCGTCGATGATCATGGCCGTGATCCTAGACCTCCGGCGCGCGCCAGGTCGGCGTAGGATCCCGCGCATGGCCGACGACCCGATCCAGCAGATCCTTGACGACGTGCTCGCCCGCGGACGCGGCAGCCGCGTCACCCTCCGCCTGACCTCCGCGCTCGAGGTGCGCTACGAGTCGCTCGCCACCGGCGTGCCCTCGATCTTCAGCGGCGCCGGCATCGATCTCGGCGACCAGCCGGTGCCCAAGCGCGTCGTCACCGGCGAGCAGGTCGTGCAGGACGACTGCGCGGGCGTCTACCTCGAGCTGCCGCAGTTCCACACCATGCTTGCCGCCTACGGCACGCCCGGCAACCCGATGACGGCCCAGATCGTGACGCCCGTCCAGCGGGACGGCGGCGTCATCGGCGCGCTGTCGCTGCACGTGCTGGGCGGCACGCGCGCCTGGTCGGCCGAGGAGCAGGCGCTCTGCGCCGACGCCTGCGCCACGATCGCCACGCTGCTCCCCTGAGCCGGAGCCTGCAGCGATGACCCGCCTCCGCGTGAACCGCGCCGTGCTGCTGCAGGGCGAGCCGACCAGCGGCCACAACCGCTGGCACCCAGGCATCGCCCCGCTCGCGCGCGTGCGCGCGGGCACCGAGGTCACGCTGGAGTGCCGCAACGGCATGAACGTGCTGCTCGACCGGCCGCTGGGCGGCGCCGACATGCTGGCGCTCGACCTCGGCGACCCGCACGCGATGACGGGGCCGGTGTTCGTGGAGGGCGCCGAGCCCGGCGACCTGCTGCAGGTCGAGATCGTCGCCATCGAGGCGGGCCCCCGGGCCATCACGCCGATCCTGCCCGGCTTCGGCGGCCTGCACGAGCTGTTCCCGGAGGCGGGCTGCATCAACTGGGAGATCGGGCCGTGGGACGGCGCCGGAACGGCGCCGGGCGGGGCCGCCCTCGTCGCCCGCTCCGTCGACCTGCCGGGCGTGGCGCTGCCGTACGACCCCTTCCCCGGGGTGATCGGCGTGGCGCCATCAGAGGAG
>CANNRA010000064.1 GCA_947507735.1 Actinomycetota bacterium | reverse complement strand
GTCAACGCCGCGGTGCCCGAGTACGGCGAGCCGCCTTCCGGGGCACCGATCTCTGGCGCCCCCGGGTTCGGCACGAGCCGCAGCCGGATGGTCGGGGTGCCGTCCAAGACGACGCGCGTGCCCGGCGCCGGGCTCTGGGACTGCACGAGGTTGCCGGGGAAGCCCTGCGTCGGGCCGTCCACCGTCCAGGCGTAGCCGCCGTCCAGCAGGATTCCCTTCGCGAAGACATAGGCCTGGTGCACCAGGTTCGGCACGACGACGGTCTGTGCCGCTGCAGGCTGGGCAGCCGAGCCGCCCGCCGCCGTTCCGGAGTCGGCTGCGTGAGCCTGCCCCGCAGCGAGGCCGAGCAAGCCGGCCACCAGGAGCAGCGCAAGCGCTGCCACGTGACGCAGCCGCCAAGAGCTGATCCGGGGACGCACCGGTCTCACACCCGGGGATTCGGCCACCGGCGCCGCGAGTTGAGGCTCAACGCGTGAAGGTGAAGACATCGCCGCCGCTGCCGACCGGCGTGAACCCACCGAGCCCGGAGCTCGTAGCAGCCGGCGCGACGCCGCCCTGCCAGGCGAAGGCCTGTCCGGCGAACGCCGTGAACCAGGCCTCGCGCTGCGGCCAGGCGTCAGCGCGCTCGAGCTGCAGGTGCAGGTGCGGCCCGGTGGCCTCCCCCGTCGCGCCGACGAGCCCGAGCTGGGTGCCGGCGGAGACGCGTGCGCCGGTCACCGCGGCCGGGTCGAGCACGGCGAGGTGGCAGTAGACCCAGCCACGGCCGTCGCCCGTGCGCAGCAGCAGGCCGATACCGCAGCGGGGATCGGGGCTCTGCCAGGAGCGCTCGATCGTGCCCGCCATGAGGGCATAGACCGGCGAGCCGCCGGGCGCGGCGATGTCGGCCGCCGGATAGTCGTGGTGCCCGGCCGGGACCGACACCGTGCCGGGGCCGCCGCCCACCGGGAAGGCGTACCCGCCGACGAGCAGCGGCGCACCGAGCGAGGCGGCAGTGGCGGGCGAGAACGAGGCGCCTGCGGCCGAGGACTGCAGCCGGTCAGCAGCGGCGCGGGCGGCCGTGACCGCAGCCTCGAGCGAGGCGAGACGGGCCTGGCGGGCGCCCTGCGCTGTGCGGTTGGCGACGCTGCGGCCGGCCGGGGCGCGAGCAGCCTGCTCGCGCTCCAGCAGCTGACTCGCCTCGGCGAGGCGCGCGCGAGCAGCCGCGAGATCGACGGCCAACCGATCGAGTCCGAAGGCGAGCTCTGTCCCGCCCGCCTCGTAGACAGCGGCGAGCTTGAGCACGCGGTCGACGTACCAGCCCGCATGGTTGTAGGCGAAGATCGCCCGCGAGACATTGCGCGTGCCGCCGGCAGCCGCGAGGTAGCGCGCCGCCGCGTAGACCGCGTCCTCGGCCACCCACGGGTTGGCAACGCCGTCGCCATCGGCATCGACGCCCCAGCGCACCCAGGTGGCGGGCATGAACTGCATCCAGCCGAGCGCGCCCGCACTGGACGGCCCCATGTGACGGCCGAAGTCGCTCTCGACGGCGTTGATCGCAGCGAGCACCTGCCAGGGCACGTCGTACGTCTCACCGGCAGCCCGCCACAGCCGTTGCAGCCGTTCGGGGTCGCGCAACGACGGCGTCGCCGGGGGCCGGAGCAGCTCGGCGGAGAGGGTGACGCTGCCCGGCGCGTTCGGCGCGACGGCATCCGGGAGCACCGCGAAGAGGTCGGCCCGGTGCAATCGCCCCGGCAAGGAGCAGCGCTGCGAGGGCAGGGCGAAGGAGGCGCATCGGGACAGCCGGGAGATCGGCCGTGCGGCGCCGGGCTTGAGAACGCCGGCGCGCCGAGGGCGCCTGCCGGAGCCGACGCTAGGGCGCCGGCTTGTACGCGCGGCCGGGATCACCGGCGGCACGCGCGAGCGCCTGGATCAGGCGCAGCGGCCCGCGGGCGAGCCCCTTCGCGGCGCCCGGATGCGACAGCTCGCCGCGCATCAGGCCCTCGACAACCCGCCAGACGATCGGCACCCGGGCCAGCAGGAACGTCGCGCGGGGGAAGCGGTCGAAGGCGACCTTGGCGGCCCACGACGCCGACATGAGCGGCCCGAGGGCGCGGCGCACGGCGGTGGCGTAGCCGGCGAGGTCGGTGGCCCGCCCCTCCAGCAGATCGAGCGTCGCAGCAGCAGCCAGCTTCCCGGTCATGACCGCCTCGAACATGCCGTCACCCGACAGGGGATCGATGACACCGGCCGCGTCGCCTACGAGCAGCGCGCGCCCCCGGACGAGCGGCGAGTCAGGGCGGCGCATCGGCAGCCGGTAGCCGCGCGTCTCGACGAGGCGCGCGGCGTCCACTCCGTGGGCGCGGCACAGGTCGGCGAGATGCTGGCGCAGACGGGGCCCCTCGTCCGCCCAGCCGCCGACGCCGACGTTGAAGTGGTCGCCCTTCGGAAAGACCCAGCCGTAGCCGCCGGGAACGGTGCCGAGCTCGATCATGGCGGCTCCGCGGAAGCGCTCCTCCTCGCCTGCGGCGTAGGGCACGTTCGCCTCCAGCGCGACGCCGTGGCTGTAGTCGCCGCCCAGCCCGAGCAGCTTCGGCACGATGCCGTTACAGCCGTCCGCGCCGATCAGCACGGCGGCGCGCGCCTGCCCCGGGGTGCGGCCCGCGTCGCGGTCGCCAGCCCAGGTGACGGTGACCCCGTCGGCAGTGGCCTCGAGGGCGGTCGCCTTGCAGCCGGGCCGGAAGTCGGCGCCTGCGGCCTGCGCCTGCTGCACGAGGAAGTGGTCGAGGCGCTTGCGCTGCGTCATCAGCACCACGGGGCCCTTGCACCTGCGCTCGAACGCGGCGCGAAAGCCGACCCGGAAGCGCATCGCATCGACGCGCGCCTCGACGACCGGTTCCACCGAGAAGGGCAGCTGCTTGACGGCACGCAGCGTCAAGCCGCCGCCGCAGGGCTTGTCGCGCGGGAAGCCGGCGCGGTCGAGCAGCAGCACCGAGCGTCCGGCGGCGGCGAGCCGGTAGGCGGTGGTCGAACCGCCAGGCCCTGCACCCACCACGATGACGTCGAACTGCTCCACGGGTGCGCATGGTAGTCGCGGGCGCGTCGGTGACGGCTGGCACACCATCGGCGCCCGCACGGCACTCCGCCGCCTTGGCCCCGACGCCTCGCTACACTGCCCATCCCCGGGCGGTTACCCGAGCGGCCAAAGGGGGCGGGCTGTAAACCCGCTGGCTCAGCCTACGGAGGTTCGAATCCTCCACCGCCCATGACGAGACGGCCCCCGCGCGGGGGCCGTCTGCGTTACGGGCTCAGGAGGCGCGGGCACCGGAGCGCCCTGGCGTTACGGCTTCTTGACGAGGTGGACGGCGTTGCGGGGCTGACCGCATGCACGGTCGTGTCTGCGCGGCACCGTGCCCGGCTAGCTAGAATCGGCGGGCTTGCCCTCTTAGCTCAGTAGGTAGAGCACCTCCATGGTAAGGAGGGGGTCAACGGTTCGAGTCCGTTAGAGGGCTTCAGGAAGAGCGCCGTTGCCGGCGCTCTTCGCGTCTCTGGGTGCAGCCACCCGCCTCCCGCTCAGGCGCCGTCGACCTCGACCGCGATCGCCTGGCCGAGGCCGACGCCGATGCACACGGCGAAGAGGCCCCTGCCCCCGCCGCGCCGCCGCAGCTGGCGGACGAGGTCGATCACCGCACGCGGAGCCGACGCACCGAGCGGGTGGCCGATGGCGACGGCGCCGCCGTTCGGGTTCACGCGGTCGAACGGCAGCGCGAGCAGCTCGCGGGCCGTGATCAGCGGCACGGCGGCGAACGCCTCCTGGATCTCGATCACGTCGAAGCCGTCGAGCGCCTGGCCGGAGCGGGCGAGCAGCTTGCGGATAGCGATTGCCGGGCCGAGCGCGAAGTCCTGCGGATCGACGCCGACGGTCGCGGAGGCGGTGATGCGCGCCCACGGTACGCTGCCGAGCTCGTCGCAGGCGGCGCGGGTGCCGAGCAGGACGGCACAGGCGCCGTCGTTGAGCGGCGAGGAGTTGCCGGCGGTGATGGTGCCGTCGCCGCTGAACGCCGGGGCGAGCCGGGCGAGGCGCTCGGCGGTCGTGTCGGGACGGATCGACTCGTCGCGGGTGACGCCGTCGACCTCGAGCACCCAGTCGTGCAGGCCGGCGTCCCAGGCGGCAGTCGCCAGAGCGTGGCTGCGCACGGCGTACGCATCCATCTCCTCGCGCGTCACGCCGTAGCGAGCGGCCGCCTGCTCGGTGGCGCCACCGAGCGAGACCGTCCACTCGTCCTGCATCCGCTCGTTCACCAGGCGCCAGCCGACGACGGTCTGGTGCAGCTCCAGCGAGTGGGGCAACGCCTCGTCGGGGCGGGGCAGCACGAATGGAGCGCGGCTCATCGACTCGACGCCACCGGCGATCACCAGGCGGGCATCGCCGACCGCGAGAGCACGCGCGCCCTGGAGCATCGCCTCGGAGCCGGAGGCGCACAGCCGGTTGACCGTGACGCCGGGCACCGCTGTCGGCAGGCCGGCGAGCAGCGCCGCCATGCGCGCAACGTTGCGGTTCTCCTCGCCGGCGCCGTTCGTGTTGCCGAGCAGCACGTCGTCGATCGCGGCGGCCTCGACCCCGGGAACGCGGTCGACCAGCGCACGGACGACGAGCGCCGCGAGGTCGTCGGGGCGGATGTGCGAGAGGCCGCCGCGGTAGCGCCCGAAGGGCGTGCGGACGGCGTCCAGGATGTACGCGTCCATCAGCGCAGGCCTCCGCTGGAGGCGCTCCCGACCGCGTCGCTCGAACGCATGACGATGCGCGTCTCGGTCGCAGCGACGCCGCCGTCGCGCCGCAACGCCCGCACCGTCTCGTCCAGATCGGTCGAGTCGCGGCAGGCCAGCTCGACGATGTAGTCGAACCGCCCGGTGACGAAGGCGACCCGCCGCGTCGCCGGCAGGGCGAGCGCGACCCGCTCGAAGCGGGCGGGATCGGTGGCCGGCATCAGGCGGACGTCGATGTACGCGGAGAGCCCCCGGCCCGCGCTGGCCTGATCGATCAGCGCGGTGTAGCCGCGGATGGCGCCGCGCAGCTCGAGCCGCCGGACGCGCTCGGCGACGGCGTGCGCGCTGAGCCCCACCTCCGACGAGATCTGCGCGAAGGACGCGCGTCCGTTTCGGATGAGAAATCGGAGGATTCTGTCGTCGGTATCGGAAGCCACAACAGAGATCACAGCATGCAGGCCGGAGGACTTGCAAATCGGATCGCTGACAGGCATCCCTTCTCCATGACCACCATCGGCGTGCCCAGAGAGATCAAGGCAGACGAGTACCGCGTCGGGCTGACGCCCGCAGGCGTGCGAGACCTCGTCTCCCGCGGCCATGTCGTCGTGGTCGAGCAGGGCGCAGGCCTCGGGTCGGCCATCCCCGACGCCGACTACACGGCGCAGGGTGCCGAGCTTGCGCCCGACGCCGACACGGTGTTCGCACGCGCCCAGGTCATCGTGAAGGTGAAGGAGCCGCAGGCCGTCGAGATCGCGCGCCTGCGCAGCGACCACGTCCTCTTCTGCTACCTCCACCTCGCGCCCGATGTGGAGCAGACCGAGGGGCTCCTCCGCTCCGGCGCAACCGCGATCGCCTACGAGACCGTCACCGACGCCCAGGGTCGGCTGCCCCTGCTGGCGCCGATGAGCGAGGTCGCCGGCAAGATCGCGGCCCAGGCCGGCGCCAGCATGCTCGAGAAGCCGGCGGGCGGCCGCGGCATGCTGCTCGGCGGGGTGCCTGGCGTGGCTCCCGGGCGCGTGCTGGTGATCGGCGGCGGCGTGGTCGGCCGCAACGCGGCCGACGTGGCAGCGGGCATGGGCGCCCAGGTGAGCATCCTCGATCGCGACATCGACCGGCTGCGCGAGCTTGACCTGCACTACGGCGGGCGCGTCACCACCATCCACTCGTCGGCCCTCGCGGTCGAGCAACTGCTCCCCGAGGTCGACCTGGTGATCGGGGCCGTCCTCGTGCAGGGGGCGCGCGCGCCGCGGATCGCCACGCGCGAGCACCTGAAGCTGATGAAGCCCGGCGCCGTGCTCGTGGACGTGGCGATCGACCAGGGCGGCTGCTTCGAGACGTCACGCGCAACCACGCACTCCGACCCGACCTACATGGTGGACGGCATCCTGCACTACTGCGTCGCGAACATGCCGGGAGCGGTGCCGGTCACCTCCACCGCCGCCCTGACCAACGCGACGCTCCCGTATCTGGTGAAGCTGGCCGACCACGGTGTGCGCGCCGCCCTCAGCGCCGATCCCGGCTTCCTCGCCGGCCTCGCCACCGTTGCGGGCGCGCTGACGAGCGAGCCGGTCGCGCGCGACCAGGCGCGGGAGTGGCTCGCACCGGAGCTGGCGCTCCAGCGGCTGGCCGGCGACACGGCCTGAGGACGGTTCGAGCGCGACTCAGCGGCGCGTGCGCACCGAGAACACGAACGCGTAATCGGACGCGAAGGGAGCGCCCTGACCGCCGCGGAGCAGGCCGCGGATGGTCCTGGCGCTGAGCGCGCGGGCCTTGACGAGCGCCGGGTTCGCAACGGCGGCGTTGGCATGGCAGTCCAGGCAGGTGCGGCTCTGCTGCACGAACGTCTCCATCGTCGTGTTGGCGACGTAGCGCGTGTCCGGCGTCGGGATCATGTCGGCGGCCAGCAGAGGGATCCGCGCGCGCGGCGCGACCGGCGGCACCTCCTGGGCGGGCCACTGGACGTCGATCAGGCGGTAGTAGTTGAACACGGAGTCGCGACCGCCCGCGGGCAGCTGGCGCCGCATCGCCGCCCAGGCGTCGGCGGTGGCGTCGTTCACCTCCGGCGTGATCGGGGTGAGGCGGGTGATCTGCATCGGCGCCGAGGTGGCGTGGCAGCCGGCGGGCACAGTCGTCGAGCCAGGGCGGCAAGCGGCACCGGGTGGCGTATTCGGGACACAGCCGTAGGCGTCCGTGGCGGGCACGCAGGCCGGGTTGTAGTAGGTGAACCCGCGCGGGGCGGCCTCGGCAGGAGCGTTCACGGGGAGGACGGCCCGGGCGGGCGCGAGCTGGTCGGGCACCGTGTCGATCTGCTCGAAGGTGGCCCAGAGCATCTGCGACGCGCCCGGCAGCTTGCGCACGATGTGCAGGCCGGCGAGGCCGACCGTCTGCAGGCTCGCCTTGCCGGTCGCAGGATCGGTGACCCTCGCCTTCGCGATCTTGTAGCGGTGGTCGAGCGAGCCGTCGGCGGGCAGCACGACCCAGGCGGCCTTGATCTCGATGGCGCCAACGTCGAGGCCGTAGGTGTGCGGGGCACCCGCACAGTCGGTGTCGCGCGCGACACCTGCGAGGCTGCTGCTGCCGTGCGGCAGGTTGAACCCGCCCTTGCCGCGGGCGCAGGCGGCCTGGCCGGCGGCAGTGGTCAGGCCGTTCTGCGTGATGAACTCGGCGGCATCGGGATTGACACGCACCTCGTAGTAGGTGGGTAGGCCGGACTGCGCGGTCAGCCAGGCGCCACCGGTCTGGTGGATGTCGTGTAGCTCGAGCACGCCGCCGGAGCGCGTGCGGACGGCGGCGCCCGCCGGGTCGAAGACGGCGTCGGCGGTGGGGTAGCTCTGCCAGACGGTCGGGGCCGTGTCGCCGGGCCGGCCAAAGGTGGCCGCCAGCGCGCTCGACGGGGCGCCGGCCCGGGCCGGGCTAGCCCGCCAGTTGAGGTAGATGAACATCTGCCAGGAGAGGCAGTCGGCCCCCGCCTGCACCGAGTCGGGGTTGAACGAGGCGGGCATGACGGGCGCGACCGTGACGTGCACGATCGGCCCACCGCTGCAGGGCGCGACGCGCTGGGCGGTCGCGCCGCTGGCCAGCACGAGGGCGAACAGCACGGCGACAGCGATCGCAAGCGCGCTGCGAGGACGCCGGCCGACAACCGCCCTGACCACGCTGCCGATGAGAGCCGTCGCCGCGATGCGCGCATTGAATCACGCGGCGTGCAGCCTGCCTGGCACCCGCCCTCGTCCTCCGCCACCTCACCTGCGCTCCCTACACTGCCAGCATGAGGCGGAAAATTCTGACAGCAGCAGTCGTGGCGGTGGCGGCAGGCCTCGCCCTCGTGCCGGGCGTCGCGCTCGCGGGCAATCCGAAGGGCGCCGTGATCGACGCGAAGATCCTGGCGTCGCTCGTCAACAACAGCCGCGCGAGCGCGCTGTTCGGTGACACGGCGGACGCAGTGGAGGGCATCTACGGCTCGCCGGACGCGATCCTGAAGCAGCGCGTGAAGTTCGCGAGCCATGTCCGCGAGGCCGACAAGGTCATCTCGGCGAACCTGGCGAAGGTGAAGGCGTGGAAGCCGCAGTCGACGCTGGGCGTGCACATGCGTGCGTACTCGGTCTGGATCGTCGGGGCCGAGGCGCACGCCGTCGCGGGGGTCGCCAAGGCGCTGGTGGGCTTCGAGCAGCGCTCGTCCAAGGAGCAGCTGAAGGTGCTGAATCCGGCGCTCGACCAGTTCGTCACCGAGGTGCGCGCCATCGTCAAGGGCAACGGCAACGCGCTGAACCAGGCGCGCACGGGCATCCCAACCGACGAGGTCGCGGCCGCCGATAAGGCCGCCTAGCCCAAGAGACATGTCCCAAAGAGCCATCGCTTCCGCCATAGTCGGAGGCGATGGCCGGGACGATCACCTGGGCGCGGCTCCTCGCTGCTGCCGCTGCGAGCTGCCTTGCCTGCCTCGCCACCACCAGCGCGCTCGCTGCCGCGCCGCCACCCGGGACGACCGCGCTCTGCCGTGACGGCACCCCGAGCTTCAGCGCCACGCACGCGGGAACGTGCTCGCGCCATGGCGGCGTCGCCACCTGGCTGGACGGGACGGGCACTGCACCTGCCACCACGACGCCGGACGCAGCCAGGCCTGTCGCTTCGGCCCCTGCCGCCGCCGGCGCCCGCACCGTCCTGCTCCATGCGCGCACCCGCACGGGCGCCTGCACGCGCGGCGCCCTGCCCGACCCGCGCTGCTCGCCCGGCGCCATCGATCCCGCGCTGACGCGAGCCGTCCTCTGCTCTGCGGGCTTCCACACCTCGTCGGTGCGCCACGTCTCGACCTCGCTCAAGCACGCCGTCGAGGTCGCCTACGGCATGGCGCCGCGCGCGTACGGCCGGACGATCGAGATCGACCACATCGTCTCGCTGCAGCTCGGCGGGTCGAACGACATCGCCAACCTCTACCCCGAGCCGGGCGGCGGCACGAGCGGCTACCAGGTCAAGGATCGCCTGGAGAACGCGCTGCACCGCCTGGTCTGCGCCGGGGAAATGACCCTGGCCGCCGCCCAGCGCGGCATCGCGACGAACTGGCTGCAGCTGTACCGCAGCGTGTTCGGCGTGACGCCCTAGCGGCGTCTCCGCAGCACGACGAGGCCGAGCGCGACCAACCCCGCGACGAGCCCGGCAGCACCGAGGCCGAGCGCGAGCCCGTCGCGGCCTCCAGCTACTGCACGTGATTTCGCCGTCGTCCCGCTGGCCCCAGGCGTCGAACCTGCCGGCATCACGACCGCCTGCTTTCCACCCACGACATCGACGACATCGCCGGGCGGAGCCGCCTCGCTGATGCGCGTCACCGAAGCGGGGGTGTCGCTGCCCGGGCCACCGGCCCAGAGCACCACCCGCCCGCCGGCGTAGACCTGCTTCACCTTCCAGACGAGCTCGCCCTCCTGCACCGGGTTGCGGGCGATGAAGTGAAACGTCGCGAAGAAGCCCGGCGCGACGGTGCCGCCAGTGAAGCGAACGACATCGACGCGATCGCCCCGCCGCTCGACCTTCGCCGTCCAGGACGGGGCGTCCTCGGCCAGGAAGAAGCCGACGTTGGCGGGCACCTTGATGTCGACCTCGACCGTCGGCGAGACACCCTCGTTGGGAACGGTGAGCGTGTAGCGCTGGAGGTCGGCCGGCCGTGACGCGGCCGGCCCGACAATCGCGTGCGCCGCCGCGCCCGCCGGGATGACCCCGGCGAGCACGACGGCAGCAGCGACTGCCGCTCCTCTCAACTGGCGACGATCGCGACGCATGACGCCGGGGTAGCGGTACCCGGAGCACCCGACCAGCTAACGATCTCGGAAGCGACGCCCTTCGCCGACCCGTTGTAGACCTGGTCGACCGAGAAGCAGAGCGACTGCGCCGTGGCCGGGTTCGTGAAGCGGAACTCGAACACGCCGTACTGGCCGGGGTGGATCTGGTCGTCGGCCGTCTTCGCCTTCCAGGTGACCTGGGAGATCCCGGCCGTGGCGCCCTTGACGACCGTCATCGCCCACTGCGACGACTGGCGCACGCTCACCGACGACTGGATCGCCGTCGGAACGTTGAGCGTGACCTTGAACGTCGAGCGACTGTCCCGCTCGTTGGGGACGCGCAGGATCCAGGTGCCCGACTTGCCGGCGAGCGCCGAGCCCTGCGGCTGGAGCAGGCTGACCGAGGCATGGCCGACGGCAAGCGGCGCCGCGATGGCGGCCACGGCAGCAGCCGAGACAAGCGAGAGAGCGATCTTCTTCTTCATAGTGTTCCTTTCACAGCAAGAGCTGGAGGCTGCTCACGACGCAGGCTCGGCCCGCAGCGCCCAGGCGACCTTGAAGGCCTTCCAGGCGGTGCCGCGCTTGACCCGGCCTGCGAGCGTGAGCTGATACGCCACGGGCTCCGGGAACGTGAACCGGTTGACCCGGGAGGCGGGCCCCTTGCTCAGCGTCGTTCCGGCACCGCCCGCGACGGTCAGGGTGCAGGCACAGGTGCGCCACGTGAACGTCGTGCCCTTGCCGACCCTGACCTCCTCGAAGAGGACGGTCGCAGGCTGCCCAGCAACGGGGGCGTCGTCGGGATCGACGTGCAGCGTCACCGTGACGCCGTTGTTGGACTGCGGCTCGTGGGCCGACGCGACGCCTGCGCAGACGAGCGCGAGCGTGAGCGTGACGGCGCCAAGGGCAGCAGCAGCACCGCGATGGTGCACCGTGAGACCTCCAGCAGAGTGATCGTGTCGTCCGGGCGGTGACGGACGCGGCCCGGGAAAGC
>CANNRA010000063.1 GCA_947507735.1 Actinomycetota bacterium | reverse complement strand
CCGAGGCGGAGCGCCTCGCTCGGCGCTGCGGTACCGAGGCCGAACCCGGCGTGGCGGCAGCGGCTGCGGCAGCATGTGCGGCGTGTGGCAGGCCACCAGCGGCCGGTGGGCCGCTCGAGCCGCATGACGAGCAGGAGCCGGTCGTGCTGTGCCGGGCGTGCCATGCGGACGCACACGGCTGGACGCCGCCGTTGCTCGTGGTCGAGCTGCGCGCGCTCGCGGAGCGCGCCGCCGCGGCGGGCTAGATCAGGTCGTCGCGCGGGGAGCGCGACTCGGCCGGAGCAGCGGTCGCAGCAGCGGCGGTGGGGGTGGCTGCAGCCGGTGCCTCGTCCAGCGAGGCGGAGAGCCCGCTCACGGAGTCCTTGAACGAGCGCATGCCCTTGCCGAGCTGGCGGCCCATCTCGGGCAGCCGCTTCGGCCCGAAGACGATCAGCGCGACGATCGCGAGGATGACGAGCTCCATGGGGCCGATGAATCCGGGCATGGCCGCAGCGTAGCGCGTCGAGCGGCGTCCGTCACGGCCCGTTCTGTCCCGACTACCCTGCAGCCATGGACGCTGACACCGGCCTGCGCTGGCTCACTCCACGTCGGCGGCAGATCCTGCGCCTCGCGCTGCTGCTCTCGTTCTTCATCTGGCTGTTCGCGCGGCCGCTGCGCGAGGCGGTGTCGATGTGGGTGCCGTTCGCTGCGTTCGCCGGGCTGGAGCTGCACTTCTTCGCGAGCGGCCTGCTCGCTCGCCGTCGCGTCGCCGAGGCGGAGACGCCGCTCGGACGGCTCGAGGAGTGGGAGCTGCGCAGCCGCGACGACGTGCCAGCGCCCCACCAGCGGCGCGGTGAGCGCGACACCGTGGTCGTCGTCGACGATGTGCTGGCCCGCAACCTGGACGATGCCGGGCGCGACCCCTTCGAGCCGGACGGGCTGGGCCGCGACGGTGACGGCGGTCTGCTCGTCCGCGCCTGGCCGTTCGAGCTGGCGGCGGCGGCGCTCGTGGCGGCATGGCTCGTCATTGCCGAGGTGCGCAGCGTGGTGCCAGCGCTGCTGGTGCTGGTCGCTGCCTCGTTGCTCGGCGCCAACCTGTTGGCGCGCGCCTTCGCGACCCCGCAGCGGCCTGGCGCGCAGCGCCATCCAGGCGTCATCCACCTGCGGCAGCTCGCCCTGATCCTGCTCGTGGCCGGCGCCGTCTTCCTGATGGTGCGTCCGACCGGGTGGGCGGCGCTGACGCCTGCGCAGCACCTCCGCGGGGAGCAGGTCTTCGCACGCGAAGCGTCGCGCGTTGCCAGCAAGCCTGTGGCTGTCCAGTGCGACTCCGCCGGGTCGCACACGGGCGTCCGCAACGACGCCGATGGCGCCGCGATCGTTGGCGGCAGGGAGGCGTGGCTCGCCCCGTCGATCTGCATGACGCTCTACGACCAGGCGCTGCGCGGCCGGCACGACTCGTTCGACCGCGCGTCCTGGGCGGTGCTGGTGCTGGCGCATGAGGCCTGGCACCTGCGCGGCCAGGCGAACGAGGGCCTGGCCAACTGCTTCGGCCTCCAGAGCGGCGTCGCGCTGGGCCAGCGCATCGGCCTGAGCTCGGGCACCGCGGCCCGGATGATGCGCTTCCAGTACGACCAGAGCCGGGCGCAGTTCAGCCTGGGCCGGGCCGAGTACCAGCTGCCGTCGGAGTGCCGGAGCGGCGGGCGCTACGACCTCGACCCGCAGCTGGCGCGCTTCCCGTAGGCGTCGCCCCGGTGGGGCCGGTTGCCCGGGCCGCAGCGGCAGCGGCGCGACGGACGAGCCTCGCATCCGGCCCGGCGATGAAGAGCGTCTCCGAGTTGCGCAGGCGGCCCACGCTCCCGACCTTCTCGCCGTTGCCGTTGTGGATGCCGATCCGCGCACCGACGTAGCGCGGGAAGTCGACATCGACCCTGCCGACGTGGCGGCCTTCGCCGAGCAGCGCCTGCAGCTCGTCGAGGTCGTGGTAGCCGTCGTCGCTGAACGAGACGATGAGCCAGGGGACGCGGAGGTTCTCGACCAGGGCGGCGAGGGCGGGCCAGGCGCTGCGCCGGCCGTTGTAGGGGCTCTTCGTGGTCTGGCAGTCGACGCGCTTGCAGGCGATGCCGTAGGTCTCCGGGGCGTCCCGGCGGACGAGGGTCTCCCACACGTGGTAGTTCGAGAAGTAGGAGTGCTGGTTGTACGGCGGGTCGAGATAGGCAAGCTCGACGCCGTCGAGCGTCGGTGCGAGCGCGTTCGCGTCGAGGCGCGTCACCGTCCCGGCCGGCCCGGGCACCGGCTCGGGCTCGCGCAGCGCGATGTCACGGTGCGAGCGCGGCGACCACTGCTTGACGAAGGCCATCTGCAGGCCGCAGGTCGAGTCGACGCGGTCGGCTGCCTCGAGCAGGCTCGTCAGCACGAGGCCGCGCTCGACGGGGGAGAGGTCGATCCGGTCGATCTCGTCGCGCATCGCGTCGATGCGGCGCCCGTTGTGTGGCTGGACGTAGCGAGCGCGCCGGCAGAAGGTCTCGGTGAAGTAGCCGTCGTAGCCGGGCAGCGACATCAGGTGCGCTATCACCTCGCGCACGCGCGCTCGATCGGTCTCGGGGTCGGCGGCGATGTACGCCTGGCCGAGCGCCTCGCTGTAGGTCGCGGTGTCGTTGGAGTGGACGGTGACACCCGAGCGCCGCAGCTCCTGCCCGATCCGCGTCGTCCCGGCGAAGAGGTCGCAGACTGTCGTGACGGGAAGCGCCGCTACCGCCCGACCGAGCGCCGGTGCGAGCACCCGCTTCGAGCCGAGGTACTTGATCACGCCGCCGATCCTAGGCTGTGGCGCGGCTGCCAGGGGTGCGAACCGGGGCGGGCGTCGAAGACGCGGGCTCCTCCGGCACACCTCGCCGCTGCTCCGCCGCGTCCACTACTCCTGGGTCATCGCGGGCGTCGCCTTCGTCGCGCTGCTGCTGGTCTCGGGCGTCCGCGGCAGGAGAGTGTTGACGGCGCGGCGCTCGGCACCGAATCGTAGGATGTTGCACATGCAGCGATTCGGGGAGATCAGGCGGAAGAGCGTCGGCGGGGTTGCGCTGGCCGCGGCCGCCGCATCGGTGCAGGTCGGTTCGCAGTCCGTCGCCTTCCGCGCGACGGTCTGAGCCGCATGGCAGTCGAGGAACTCGGGATCGAGCCGGTCCCGGCCGAGCAACGCACCGGCACCTGGCTCGATCTCTTCGCAATCCTGTTCGCCTTCGGGGTCAACCCGCTCTACTACGTGCTCGGTGGCATCGCCGTCGTCACCTTTGGCCTGCCGCTCTGGTGGGCCGTCGGCCTGTCGGTCGCCGCGCAGGCGGTCGGCTACGGCATCCTCGTGGTGGTGGCGCAGGTGGGCTGCGACTACGGCATTCCCGGCCAGGTCTCGCTGCGAGCGACGCTCGGCGTCTGGGGCGCCCGCGTGCTCTCGTCCGGCTACCGCTCGCTGGCCGCGCTCTACTTCTTCGCCGTCCAGGCGATCGTCGCGGCAACCGCCCTGCGCGCCCTCTTCATTGCCCTCGCCGACATCCACGTGCCGATCGTCCCGGTCAGCATCGGCCTCGCCGCGGTGCAGGCCCTGCTCGCCATCGCCGGCTTCGACGTGCTGCGCTGGGTGACGCGCGTCGTGCTGCCGCTCGGCATCGCCTTCGTCGGCGTCATCCTCGGCCTCTACCTCTCCACCGACGACCCGCGCTTCGCGCCCGACCGCGTGCTCGACTCACCGGGGCACGTTGTTACGTGGGCCGGCGCCGCGGGCTACCTGACCCTGATGATCGGCTCCCAGCTCACGTTCCTGCCCAGCGTTGCCGACTTCACGCGCTACACGCGCTCTCGCGCGCAGATGCGCGTCGGGATGATCGGTGGGGCGATGCTGGCGATGATCGTGACGACCTTCGTCGGCGGCTACGCGGGAATGGCGATTGGCAGCACCGACACGCCGTTCAAGGTCGCCACGACGCTCACGGACAGCAAGCCGGTGCTGGCCTTCGTCGTGCTCTGCCTGCTCGTGCTGTCGCTCGCCGTCAACATCGGCAACGCCTACAACCTCGGCCTGTCGATCGTCAACGCGGTGCCCCGGCTGGGCCGGCTGGCCGGCACGGCGCTCGGGGCCGTGATCGGCATCGCGCTCGCGGGCGTGCCGGACTTCCTCACCTCGGCGGCCGACTGGATCACGCGCCTCGGCACGATCGCGGCGCCGCTCGCCACCGTCGTGCTCGCCGACTACCTCGTCGTCCAGCGCCAGCGCCTCGACGTCGACGCGCTCTACGAGATGCACGGCGTCTACCGCTACACGGGCGGCGTCAATGTCGCGGCGATCGTGGCAGTGGTTGCGGGCGTCGCGGCCTACACGGCCGTGCCGGACAGCTGGTTCAAGGCTGCGGTCGGCGGCGGCGTTGCGGCCGTCCTGTACCTGGCGCTCGTGCCGGTGCAGCGGCGCGCGCTCGTTGCCAGCGTGGCGTGAGCCTGCGGCGACCGGTCGCGCTCCCCGTGCTGGTAGGCGGCGCCGGCAGCGGCCAGGGCTGACGCAGCGCCCTCCGCGCCACGGCTACGCTGTTCCTCTACCCAGCCCGAGAGGAGAGCGCTTCATGCTCGCGATCACCGACACCGCAATCCAGGCAATCAAGGACATCATCGGCCCGGACGCGCCTGCGGGCACCGGGTTCCGCATCTCCGTGGAGGATGCCGACGACGAAGAGGCCGAGATCGCGATGGATGTCGCCGACGGCCCGTCCGAGGGCGACGTCATCATCGACGTTGGCCAGGGCATACTCGTCTTCCTGGACAGCGAGGCTGCCGACCTGCTCGAGGAGTCCGTCTTCGATGCCGAGGCCCACGGCGACCACTTCCACTTCTCGATCGAGCCACAGAACGCCGAGTAACGAGCGGCACCGCGCGATGGCGGGCGAGGGCGGGCGCGGCACCAGGCCGCAGCAGCTGCACGGCGGGCCGGGGAGCGGCTTCGACGAGGTCGAGCACCTCGTGGACGACGACGACCCCGACACCGCCCTCTGCGGCATCGATCAGACCGACGTCCCCTGGAACCAGGGCTTCCTGGTGTGCCAGGCCTGCCTGGCCGTCTCCGAGGGAAGGATGAGCTGATGATGCACCTCGACGCCACCGTGCGCGGGTTCGACCTGGCCCACGTCGCCGCCTGGGCGCAGGAGTGCGAGCGCCTCGGCGTGGAGCGCCTCTGGACGACCGAGACGAACCACGACCCGTTCTTCCCGCTCGTGCTTGCCGCGCCCGCCACGACGACCGTCGGCCTCGCCACCGGCGTCGCGATCGCGCTGCCCCGCAGCCCGATGCACCTCGCTCAGGCTGCGTGGGATCTCCAGCAGCTCTCGCGTGGCCGCTTCACCCTGGGCGTCGGCTCGCAGATCCGGCCGCACATCCGCCACCGCTTCTCGTCCACGTGGGACAAGCCGGTCAGCCGCATGCGCGAGCTCGTGCTGGCCGTCAAGGCGATCCACTACGCCTGGCAGAACGACACCGAGCTCGCCTTCCGCGGCGAGTTCTACAAGCACACGCTGATGCCGCCGGCCTTCCGGCCGGAGCGCCTCGGCGACTGGGGCCCGCCGCCCGTCGTGATGGCGGCCTACCGCGGCCCGATGCTGGAGGCGGCGGGCGAGGTCGCCGATGGCGTGCTGATCCACCCGCTGCAGTCGGTGCGCTACGTCACCGAGACGGTGCTGCCGACGATCCAGGCCGGCCTCGACAAGGCAGGCCGCTCACGCAGCAGCTTCGAGCTGTCGGTGTGCCTGTTCGCGGTGCAGAGCGAGGAAGAGGTCGAGGAGGCGCGCGGCCGCATCGCCTTCTACGCCTCGACGCCGATGTACCGCGACACGCTCACCGCCGAGGGTCTCGACGACGTCGCGCAGGAGCTGCACCGCCTCTCGACCACCGGCGGCTGGAGCGAGATGCCGAAGCTGATCACCGACGAGATCCTCGACCTCTTTGTCGTGCGGGCCGAGAGCGGCGCCGCGATCGCCGCGGAGATCCACCGCCGCTACGACGGCCTGGTCGAGCGCGTCAACCTGCATGCAGGCGAGCGCTCGGAGCCGTCGCGCTGGGCGGAGATCGCCGCGGCGTTCCGCGCCTAGAGCTGCTGGAGCGCCACCGCGATCTCGGCGATCGTCACGACCTGACCGAAGCCGTAGCGGAAGTCCTCGAGCGCGCCCTCGTGCAGCGCAGGCGTGACGGCGGCCGTGGCATCTGACGGCACCACGGTGCGGATGTCACGGAAGAAGGCGTCGCGCACCGTGCTCTCGACGCAGATGTTCGTCGTGACGCCGCAGACGATCACGGTGTCGACGCCGAGCGCTGCCAGCTGCTGCTCGAGGTCGGTGCCGAAGAAGGCCGAGTAGCGCGTCTTGTCGATCACGATCTCGCCGGGGAGCGGCGCGAGGGCGTCGATCACGTCGCCGTCCCAGGTGTTGCGCACCATGCCGCCGGTGCCGAGGATCTGCGGGAACACCTCGAGCAGCAGGCCGGCGTCCGAGTAGTCGTCGTTGAGGACGTAGCGCGTGAAGACGATCGGGATGCCTGCGGCGCGCGCCTGGCCGAGCAGGTCGGCGATCGGCTCGATCACGCTGGCGCTGGCCTCGTAGCCCAGGCCGATCTGATCCATGAAGCCCTGCGCGACGCAGAAGCCGTTCTGCATGTCGATGACGATCAGGGCGGGCTTTTTGCCGAGGTTCACGGTGGTGGCGCTCATCGGGGTCTCCTGGGTGTGAGGGAGGAAGCGGGCGGGGCGGCCGACGATCAGCAGCGGCTAGGTGCCGACGACCTGCACGAGCCAGCGGCGGTCGCGCTCGCGGTCGAGCTCGATGAAGAGGACGCGCTGCCACTGGCCGAGCTGGAGCACGCCGTCGCGGATCGGCACCGACTCGCCGGCGGTGCCAAGCAGCATCGCCATGCAGTGGGAGTGGCCGTTCCCGACATCCATGTCCTCGGGGCAGATGTTCTCGGTGCGCTTGTCCCAGTCGTCGTGGGCGTAGTACGCCTCGGCGGGAACCATCCGCCGAAGCATCGCCGCGAAGTCCTCGAAGAAGCCCGTCTCGAACTCGTTCACGCGCACGCAGCAGGTGGTGTGCGGGGAGTAGATGCAGGCGATGCCGTCCTTGACGCCGCTCTGCCGCACTGCCTCGTTGACCTCGTCGGTGATGTCCCGAACCGAGAGTCCGCCGGCGGTGCGAAGGCGCGTTTCCTGCTGGAAGACCTTCACCTCGCTCCTCCTCCTGAAGTTGATTGGTCTACGAACAACCGCCGTATTGTGGCGCAAGCAGCGGATCCCGCCAAGCGAGAGCCGTTCTGGCCTGGAGCCATGCCCGATTCGGGGACTGGCGCAACGGCCAGAACTGGGTACGATTCCGTTCCGGCCCCAGAGCAGAGGTGCAGCCCGGTGTCAGTACGGTTCATCGTCGAAGGCAGCGTGTACCTCCTGGCCGCCCGTGAGGCGGTTGCGCTGTCGCGCCGTCTGCGCCGCCGGGGCGTCGTGCTGGCCCAGTACGGGCCGCCGGGTGACGCGATCGCTGCCGCCGTGCTGATCGAGGTCGCGCTCGACCAGCCCAAGCTCCGCGCCATCGAGTTCACCCGCGGCGAGGCGAACCAGATCGTCGACCTGGTCGGCGACCGTCGCGAGCGCGCCCTGTATCGCGCGCTGCGCCGCTCCGTCGGCCGCGAGAGCTAGCCCGCCCGCCCGCTACGCTGCGGCTCTCCGGGCCCGTAGCTCAGCGGTTAGAGCAGGGGACTCATAATCCCTTGGTCCTTGGTTCGAATCCAAGCGGGCCCATTGAAACCCCTGGAAATGAGCCGTTTTGGCTTGGTTGCAGGGGTCAGCTGTGCCGGGAATGCCGGATTTGCTCGTCCCGTGCTACCCCCGGTGCTACCCCAGAACTGGCGAGTCCCGACGGCCCTACAGCCTTCCCCTGTCCCGGATCTGAATCACGAGGTCAGCAGGGGCGATCTTCGCGAGGTAACGATCAGTCACTGCAGTTGAGCTATGGCCAAGTTGGGCTGTGATGGTTGGGAGAGGCTTCCCCTCCATGGCCAGGGCTGAGGCCAGGCTGTGACGGAGGGCATGAGGATGGACTCTTCTCTCGATCCCGGCTCTCTGGGCCAGACGAGGAAGGAGCCGTCTTACGTAAGAGGAGTCGATGCTCGTTCCGAAGTTGTCGCCCTTGCTGATGGTGCAGAAGAGGGGTTGCCTGCCGTTCAGGCCAAGACGGCTCCGCCGCTCCATCCACTTCTCGATGATCGCCTGGGCCGAAGGATCGATGGCCACGATCCTCGCTTTGTCTCCCTTGCCATGCTTGACGGTCACGGTGCCGTTCTTCAGATCCAGATCCGAGGGCTTGAGGGCCAGGGCCTCTGAGACACGGAGGCCAGATCCGAACATGGCAGCGATGAGAGCGGCGTTCCGTACGCCCGATGGGCCAGGGCCGCAGACCTTGATCAGAGCCTTCACCTCATCGGCTTGAAGCACCTCGCCTGGGAGCTTGTTGCCCTTGTTGACCGGTTCACGCTGAGAAGTCACTGAAATACCCCCAAAATCGCCCGATAGTCACACTATGATCTCTTAGCGTGATCATATAGAGGTGATTGGAGCCTCGTCGAGCATTTCCGTGACTATTTGGGAAAATGGGACTGCCGGCTGGCCCCGGACGGGGGATAGCCGCCAGCCCCTTTCTGTGATGAGTCTTACGTCATGTTTGGCACGTACTTCTGTGCTGTTGGATTCTTCTGGGCTGGGGAGCGGACTTTGAGGGTTGAGCTGATGGGCGCGGAGATCGCTGGTGTTGTCGATCTTGATCGGGCTGACAGCAGCCTCACGAGGACTCCTGGCTCACGACTGCGTGTTGTCGGTCGTAGCCGGAGGCTCCGTGTTGGCGGTTTGGGCCGTCTGCTGGCTGTGTGTCTAGTGCTTTTCGCGGTTGCGCTTGGGGCTGGCGCTAGGGAGGCGCGATCTTCGTTTTCTCCGGCGGAGACTGCAGCTGCGACGGTTTCGACGGTGGATTCAGCTGGGGATACTGGCGGGGGAACATCGATAGCTATTGGGCGGGACGGCCTAGCTCTGATTAGCTACTCCAGCACTACCGATCACGCGCTCAAAGTATTCCACTGCTCCAACATTGCCTGCACTCACGGTGTTGCCACGACTCTCGATCCTGACGCATCGCGTTACACATCGTTAACTATTGGATCAGACGGTTTCGGCCTCATCGCTTATGCCGCGTACGATAGGACGTCTTCTAAAGTATTTCACTGCAGCAATCCCACCTGCTCGCAAGGCGCAGCGAACACGATCGCTTATTCTAGTACTACGAGTGGGATATCTTCTGTTGCGGTTAGTGGCGATGGTTACGGAATTATTAGTTACAGCTTTGGCGCTTACCCTAACGAAAAATTTGCAGTTTATCATTGCCTAAACATCTCTTGTTCCAGTGGGGAATCTCATCTAATTGACGAGGGATTGAGTACCGGATATGGATCATCAATAGTTATACGAGAAGGTGGTCTTCCCGATCTAGCCTATTACGATTCATTTAATCATTCTCTTAAATTCTTTCGCTGCTCGAACTATGGTTGCTCTGCTGGAAATATGTCCGTGATCGACAATAATCGCGGGACTAATGAGCCGATGCGAATTTCCATGAAAATGGGATCAGATGGCCTCCCGATCATGACTTATGTTGATAACGATGGTTGGGGCGCAAGTTTTGCATTATTTCATTGCCTGGCTAGCGATTGTTCATCTGGAACAAAAATTAAGCTCAGCGGTCTCTACACCTGTACCGCCGGTGCATGCGTGTCCGATGGATCGAATTCAAGATTCGGAGCCTACATGCAACGATATATGTCGCTGGAAATCGGGATTAACGGTTATCCTATCGTCGTTGGATGGAACGGCACGGTGAACATTGGAGAATGCCACGATGTGTCATGCTCTAGATCATCAGCTGAACGACTCGGTTACGGGGCGTCGGGGAATTCCGGATTCGATAACTCTATCGCTATAGGTTCTGACGGTTTTCCCATCATCGCTTTCAAAAATCATGGTGGTTACCTGGAGAGCATCGACGATCTTATGGTTGTGCACTGCGAGAACAGCACTTGCGCAGCTGATCCAGCTCACGATGACGATCCACCAGCTGTCTCGCTGCTCTCGCCTCGCTACGCCTCCACAAGCGGCGGAACGAAAATCTATATTGGCGGGTCTGGATTCAAGAGCGGAACCCATGTAGACATAGAGGGTTCTGCATACGGGTACGCTGGCAACAGCATGTGGTTTACTGGGTCGGTGTTTGCTGCTCCAGCTCATAGTGTTGGCTCTGTTGATGTCGCAGTCGTTAATCCGGACGGTCAGTCTGTCGTCGTTCATAATGGGTTGACGTATCATGATCCTCCAGCGGTAACTGCGGTGTCGCCAACAGCGTTGTCGTTGGCTGGTGGGGAACTTCTCACGGTTACGGGAACGCGGTTTGCGGCCGGCGCATCTGTACTAGTCGGCTATGCCGTGTGTACAAGCGTGACTGTAGTGAGTGCGACCATGGTTACCTGTATCGCTCCTCGTCAGTATTCGATTGGTTCTTTCGCGGTGAAGGTGACGAACTCCGATCTTTTGTTGGGTTCTCTTGCGGCGGCGATAACCGTTCAGGCGTCTAGTGGGCTGACCGTGTCTGCTGCGTCTCCGTCTGCGGTCAGGTTGGCTGGTGGCACGCAGTTGACGCTTACTGGTACGGGTTTCGCAACCGGCGCTACCGCCACTGTCGGCGGGAATTCCTGCACTAGTTTGACTGTGGTGAGCGCTACGTCGATTACCTGTACTGCCCCGTCGCATGGTGCTGGTGCCGTCTCGGTCGTTGTCACCAACACCGACAGTCAGACTGGCACCCTGGCCAGCGCTGTCACCTACCAGGCAGCGCCCACGGTCACGGCTGTGTCTCCGACAGGACTACCGCTTGCCGGTGGTTCGCTAACGATCACCGGTACCGGGTTCCTCACCGGCGCTACCGCCACTGTCGGCGGGAATTCCTGCACTAGTTTGACTG
>CANNRA010000062.1 GCA_947507735.1 Actinomycetota bacterium | reverse complement strand
CCCACCGCCGGCGCCAACCTGCCGCCGCTCGGCATCGACCAGCTGCGCGACGCCTGGGAGCGCTCGATCCTCCCCGCCATCTCCGACCGCTCGATCCCGCTCGCATCGATCCTGCGCGAGGCGCGCCCCGCCAAGCTCGAGGGCAGCGACCTGACACTGGAGTTCGCCCCGGCGGCCTCGTTCCACCGGCAGCTGGCGAGCGACGAGAAGAACATGGCGATCATGCGCGAGGTGCTGCGCGAGGTGACCGGTCGCAGCCTGGCCGTCGCCGTCGTCGTCGGCGCCGCGCCGGCCGAAGCAGCGGACGGCGAGGCCGGCTTCCACCCCGGCGAGCCCTCCGAGCTCACCGAGGACGACATCATCAGCATGATCAAGGACACTCTCGACGCCCGCGAAGTGGAGGACCCGCAATGAAGATGGATGTCAACAAGATGATGAAGCAGGTCCAGAAGATGCAGGCCGACATGGCCAAGGCGCAGGAGGAGCTTGCTGCCGAGGTTGTCGAGGCTTCCGCCGGCGGCGGCATGGTGACCGTCAAGGTGAGCGGTGCCCTCGAGATCGTGGAGATCAAGATCGCGCCCGCCGCGATCGATCCCGACGACGCCGAGATGCTCGAGGACCTCGTGCTGGCTGCAGTCAACGAGGGCGTGCGCGCGGCGCAGGCGCTCGCCGACTCGCGCATGCAGGGCGCCATGGGGCCGATGGCCGGCATGGGCGGCATGGGCGGCCTCGGCCTGCCGGGCTTCTAGATGGCCGCCGTCGACCCGCTGCACAACCTGGTGCTGCGCGCCAGCAAGGCGCTCTCGAAGCCGGCCAACCCGGCCGACTTCACGGGCGCCGTGCGCCAGCACAACATCACGCAGGGCCAGACCGAGCAGCAGATCCTCGGTGTCTGGTTCCCGGCCGGGTCGCGCACCATCCCCCACCACCACGAGAGCGACCAGCTGCTCGTGTGCTTCGAGGGGGAGATCGCCGTCGCGATCGGCAAGGAGCGGCGGCTGCTCGCAGTGGGCGACCTGATCGTCGTGCCGAAGGGCATCTGGCACTGGCACGGCGCCACGCCCCACGGCGACGCCGCGCACTTCTCGATCAAGCCGCACACCGAGACGACCTGGGGCGGCGCGCCCGCCCACGAGCAGGCCGAGTTCGACACCTACTCCGACTGGGCCACGTGGGTCGCCGGACTCTGAGCACGCCGTGATCTCGCCGTCGGTCGACAACCTTGTCGCCCAGCTGACGCGCCTGCCCGGCGTCGGCACGCGCACGGCGCACCGCCTCGCCTTCCACCTGCTGCAGCGCTCCACGCCCGAGGCGAACGCCCTGGCCGACGCGATCCGCGAGGTGAAGGAGCGCGTCCGTTTCTGCCAGGTGTGCGGCAACCTGACCGAGCAAGAGGTCTGCGGCATCTGCCAGGACCCGCGCCGCGATCGCAGCGTGATCTGCGTTGTCGAGCAGCCGGTCGACGTCGTCTCGGTGGAGCGCACTGCGGAGTACCGCGGCCTCTACCACGTGCTCGGCGGCTCGCTCTCGCCGCTCGACGGCATCGAGCCGGGCGACCTGCGCATCGGCGAGCTGTTCCAGCGCGTGCAGGACGGCGGCGTCACCGAGGTCGTGCTCGCCACCAACCCGAACATGACCGGCGAGGCGACCGCCAACTACATCGCCGACAAGCTGCGCGGCCGCACCCGCGTGACGCGCCTCGCCAGCGGCCTGCCCGTCGGCGGCGACCTGGAGTACGCCGACGAGGTCACGCTGGGCCGCGCCCTCCTGGGCCGCCGCGAGATGTAGCAGGCGCCGCACGGCGCCACGCTGCCGCGTCACCGCCCCTCCCCGGGGCGGCCTCCTCCGGCGCAGCCCTGCGAGCGGCGCATACACTTTCCCGCATCATGCAGAGCGGAAATCAGAGCGGCAGCCAGCCGCGGATCGGCGTCATCGGCGCCACGGGCGCCGTCGGCGTCGTCACCCTCGGGCTCCTCGCAGAGCGCGGCTACACCAACGTGCGCGCGTTCGCGTCCGCGCGCTCGGCCGGCTCCACGGTGACGTTCGGCGACCGCCAGCTGACCGTCGAGGAGGCCACGCCGGAGAACCTCTCGGCCGGCGACCTCGACCTCGCTCTCTTCAGCGTCGGCACCTCGGCCAGCCAGGCGCTCGTGCCGCACGCGGCCGCCGGCGGCGCCTTCGTCGTCGACAAGTCCTCGGCCTACCGCCTCGTCGACGGCTACCCGCTCGTCGTGCCCGAGGTGAACGGCAACCGCGCGCTCGAGGTGATGGGCACCCATCGCATCGCCGCGAACCCGAACTGCTGCACGATCCCGCTCACCTGCGTGCTGAAGCCGCTGCACGAGGCGGCCGGGCTGAAGAGCATCCGCGTCGCCACGTACCAGTCGGTGTCGGGCGCGGGCTGGCAGCGCATGGAGCAGCTGCGCGCCGAGCACCCCAACGACCACAACCTGACGATGGACTGGTCGTGGGAGGGTGACGAGTCCGACGAGGAGTCGAAGCTCCGCGCCGAGACCCGCAAGATCATGGAGCTGCCCGACCTGCCGGTGAGCGCGACCTGCGTGCGCGTCCCCGTGCTGGTGTCGCACTCCGAGGCGATCTGGGCCGAGTTCGACAGGCCGATCTCCGGGCAGGAGGCTGCCGCGATCCTGCGCGAGAGCGCCTCGGTCAAGGTGCTCGACCTGCCGGGCTTCCCCACGCCGAAGGCTGCAGCGGGCGGCGACGAGATCCTGGTCGGCCGCATCCGCGAGGATCGCGCCGCCGTCAACGGCATCTCGCTCTATCTCTCGAACGACAACCTGCGCAAGGGCGCCGCGCTCAACGCGATCCAGATCGCCGAGCTCGTCCTGGCCGAGCAGGCGAAGACCCGGCCCTAGCTAGGCCTGGGAGCGGCCCGGCACGGGCTGCGGCAGCAGCAGGCCCTTCAGCTCGCGCAGGACGCGGGCTGCCGCCGGCTCCAGCTCGGGGTCCTGGATGATCCCGCCCAGCTCGAGCCGCGCCAGCTCGACGCGGCCTTCGATGCGCACGGGCTGGAAGCCGAAGTCGGCGAGGAAGTCGCTGGGAAAGACGGTGTGATGCAGGTGGAAGCGCGTCGGAACGCTCTCACCCTCGGCGTAGTGGTAGCCGAACGCCTCGAGCGCCCTGGCACCGCGCTCCTTCGCATCGCCGATCGCGGCAAGAAACAGCGACTGCAGCACCCAGGGCGTCGTGCGGTCGACGATGATCGCGCAGGTGATGAGCACCGCATCGGCCGAGGGCGGCCCGGCAGGCAGGTCGTGGGCGCGTGGGAAGAGCGGTGCCGGCGCCGACTGCATGGTGCCGAGCACGCGGCCGTCGTCGTCGTAGTAGACGGTGCCCCAGGCACCCCACTCGTCCTCGGTCTCGCGGATCCAGCGCTCCTTGCTGGCGCCGCGCGCGCCGCGTGACTGCCACCACACGCAGTGATGGCACACGGGCGGCGCGTCCTGCAGGGTCGCCCCGCTGAGGCCGAGGAGCCGCGGCGTCATAGCGCGATTCTACGCCGTGCCCGCGAAGCCGCCCGCCGGCGACGCCAGCACGAGCAGCGTCGCCTCGGGCCGCGCCAGGAAGCGGAACGGCACGAACGTGGTGCCGAGACCGGGCGAGACGTGCAGCGTGCCGGCAGGCGTGCGGTAGCTGCCACACGCGTACTTCCCGGTGAGGTGCGCGCAGCGCAGCTTGCCACCCGGGTACGGCACGCAGATCTGGCCGTCGTGGATGTGGCCGGCGAGGATGAGGTCGAAGGCAGCGGCGGGCAGGCGGTCGACGATGTCGGGGTAGTGCGACAGCAGGATGCGCAGCTGGCTGCCGGCGTCGGCGAGCCTCGCCACCCCACCGTCGCCGCCGGCGATCAGCGACGACGGGTGCACCCCGGCGATCTGCACGTCACGGTCGCGCAGGCGCACCATGCAGGCCTCGTCGTTGAGCAGCGTCGCGCCCGGCAGGCTCGCCACCGCAGTGCCGCGCGAGAACGGGTCGCGGGCCCGGGCGATGTCGTGGTTGCCGAGCACCGCGTAGCAGGCTGGCAGACCGGCGATCAGCTCGCGCAGGCGCGGCTCACCCCGCGGGTGCGACAGCAGGTCGCCCGTGACGAGCGTCAGATCGGGCTGCTCGGCGACCGCCCACGCCACCGCCTGCTCGACGGCGCGGCTGCCACGCGACGGCACCCCGAGGTGGAAATCCGAGAGATGCGCGATGCGCAGGCCGTGCAGCTCGGGCGGCAGCCCCGGCAGCTCGAGGCGCACCACCCGGATGCGCAGCCAGCCTGCTTCGAACCAGCCCCAGAGGAGCGCTGCCGCAGCGGCTGCCAGCACGGCGATGACAAGGATCCAGGTCACGCGCGGATGCTACTCGGGAAGCGGCACGGTGCCGGGCGGCGCCGCTGGCGGCGCCCGGAAACAGGAGCGGCCCGGCAAAGCCGGGCCGCGTCCACTGCTGCTGTCGAGCCGGGGTGGCTCAGATGCCGAGCTTCTCGATGAACGGCTTCACCGAGACGACGTGGCGCTTGAACTTCAGCTCGGAGTCCGCGAGGCCGGCTGCCACACCCACGAGCTGCGCGAGGTGGAGGATCGGCATCTTGAAGTCCTGGCCGGTCTGCTTCTTCAGCTTCGACTGCCAGGCGTCGAGCGAGAGGTGGCAGAGCGGGCACGGCGTGACGATGCAGTCGGCACCGGCCTCGTAGGCCTGCTGGATCGGCTGGATCAGCTCGCCCAGGGCGACATCCTCGCGCGCCTGGATGATCGGGAAGCCGCAGCACTTGATCTTGGCGGGGTAGTCGACCGGCTCGCCACCGCACGCGGTGATGATCCGCTCGAGCGACCACGGGCGGTCAGGATCCTCGAAGCCCTGGATCTTGGACGGGCGCAGGATCTGGCAGCCGTAGAACGGCGCGATCTTCAGGCCCTTGAGGCCCTTGTGCGCCACCTTCTGCAGCAGCTCGTAGCCCTCGCCCTCGGCGATCTCCCAGAGAAAGTGCCGCACCTCGACGTCGCGCTCGTACGGGGGTGCGCCGACCGCGACGAGGTTCTCGTTGACGCGGGCCCGCAGCTCGGAGTCGATCTTGAGCTGCCAGTTGGCCTGGCGCAGGTTGAGCGTGCAGACGTTGCACACCGTCATCAGCGTGTCGACACCCTGAGCGGATGCGTAGGCCAGGATGCGCGCGTTGATGTGGAGGTAGTAGTCCGGCTCGGCCTCGTGGATGTCGCCGGCGCCGCAGCACGTGACCGACTCCAGCTCGATCAGCTCGAGGCCGACCTTCGGGGCGAGCGCCTGGGTGGCGCTGTCGAGCTCCTTCGCCGAGAGCGACGCGAGGCAGCCCTTGTAGTACGCGACCTTCTTCACTTGGAGGCTCCTTCGTGCTTCGCGTGCTCGGCTTCCTTGACGAACTCGATGCGCCCGAGCGCCTTCTCGGCCTGAACGATGCCGGCGGCACCGCTCACGCCCTGCTCCTTGACCAGCTTGTACAGGAGGCGCGCCTCCTTCTGGTTCTTGGCGACGTGCGGCGGGAAGGGCGGCGGCACCTTGCCCTTGCGGGCCAGGTCGAGCGCGAACTTCGTCTCCTTGATGGACTTGACGATGCCCTGCGTCTTCGGCACGAGCTCTGTCTCGCGCAGCCAGCCGGTGGTGCGGGCCGACGTCACGAACCACTTGGCATGCCGGGCGCCCATGTCGCTGTCGATGCCGAACTTCATGGCCTCGGCGCCGAGCTTGGCGATGGCGTCACGCGGGTCGACGCCCTTCGGGCAGCGCTCCTGGCAGAAGTAGCAGCGGGTGCAGTCCCAGATGCCGTGCTGGCCGGAGAGCTTCTCCAGGCGCTCGATGGCGTTGCCGTCACGCGGGTCGCCGACGAAGCGCATCGCCTTCGCCAGGGCGGCCGGGCCGGTGAAGTCGGGGTCGGACTCGAGCGAGTTGCACTCCGACACGCAGCAGCCACAGTTGATGCACAGCGACTCCTTGTGCACCGTGGCCATCTGCGCCTGGCTGACGATGTTCTCCTTGCCGGTGGCAGCGTCGAGGCCCGGCTGCAGCCACGGCTCGACGGAGCGCATCTTCTCCCAGAAGGAAGCCATGTCAACCACGAGATCCTTGACGATTGGCAGGTTGCCCATCGCCGAGATCACGGGAATCTTGCCGGCCTGCGCGATGTCGTACATGCCCGTCTTGCAGGCGAGCACCGCGGCGCCGTCCATGCGCATGCCACAGGAGCCGCAGATCATCATGCGACAGCTCTTGCGGTAGGAGAGCGAGCCGTCCCGCTTGTCCTTGACGATGTCCAGGCAGTCGAGGAGGGTGGCCTCCTCGGGGGCGTCGATCTCGTACTCCTTCAGGGCACGCTGGCCCGTGGACGAGTCGTACCGCCAGATCTTGAGCGCAACCTTCATCTCGCCACGACCTCCTAGTACTTCCGTTCCATGGGCTCCCACTTGGTAACGCGCACGTCCTTGGTGGACAGCACCGGCGCGTTTGCCTCGTGATTCCAGGTCGAAATCGAGTGGTGCATGAAGTTCTCGTCGTCACGCGTCGGGTAGTCGTACGGACGCGCGTGGGCGCCACGACTCTCCTTGCGCGCGACGCCGGCCTGCACCATGCACTGGGCCAGGTCGAGCACGTAGCCGAGCTCGATCGCCGAGGTGAGATCGGTGTTGAACACGCCGCCCTTGTCCTCGACGTGGACGCCCTTGTCGAAGCGCTCGCGCAAGCCCTCGAGGATGCCAACCTCGGCCTCCATCTTCTCGCCACGACGGAAGACGCCGAAGTTCTCCAGCATCGACTCGCCGATGTCCTGGCGGATCTGCCAGGGGCGCTCGCCGCTCTGGACGGAGAGGATCTTGTCCAGCTCACGCTCGGCGTCGGTGAGGACCGACGCGGGAGCCCTGCCACCGTTGCCGGCGGACGAGAGCGCCCACTCGGCTGCGTGGCGGCCGGAACGGCGACCGAAGACGATCGTCTCCATCAGCGAGTTGCCGCCGAGGCGGTTGGCGCCGTGCACGGAGATGCAGGCCACCTCGCCGGCGGCGTAGAGGCCGTCGATCGCGGTCTTGCCGTCGTTGTCGGCGTCGATGCCGCCCATGTGGTAGTGGGCACCGGGCCGGACGGGGACGGGCTCGTAGATCGGGTCGACGCCCGCGTAGGTCATCGCGAGCTCGCGCGAGCCGGGCAGGCGGGTGAGGATCTTCTCGGCACCGAGGTGGCGCATGTCGAGGAAGACGCAGCCCTTCTCGCCACGGCCCTCCTCGATCTCGGTCGTCTCCGAGCGGGAGACGACGTCGCGGGAGGCCAGCTCCATCGCGTTCGGCGCGTACTTCGCCATGAAGCGCTCGCCGTTCGAGTTGATGAGGTAGGCGCCCTCGCCGCGGCAGCCCTCGGTGAGCAGGATCCCCGACGGGTAGAGCGTCGTCGGGTGGAACTGCATGAACTCCATGTCCTTGAGCGGGAGGCCCGCGCGGAGGGCCATGGCCATGCCGTCACCCGTACAGGCGTAGGCGTTGGTGGTGGTGCGGAAGATGCGGCCGGCGCCACCCGTCGCCAGGATCACCGACTTGCCGGTGATCAGCTTGAGGCCGCCACGCACGAGATCCCAGCAGACGACACCGGTGCAGCGCCCGTCGTTGATGACGAGCTGCCAGGCGAAGTACTCCTCGTAGACCTTCATCCGGTCGGCGCCGAGCACCATGCGCTTCTGCAGCTGCTCGTAGAGGACCTGGATCAGGACGTGGCCGGTGATGTCAGCGGCGTAGACGGTGCGCGGCGAGCCGGCTGCGCCGAACGGGCGCTGCGCCAGCTTGCCCTGGTCGTTGCGGCTGAAGACCGCTCCCCAGTGCTCGAGCTGGTAGATGTCGTCGGGCGCCTCCGCCGTGAAGATCTCGATGGCGTCCTGGTCGCCGATGTAATCGGAGCCCTTGACCGTGTCGAACGCGTGCTTCTCGGGGCTGTCTTCAGCCGCGTTGCCGAGAGCTGCGTTGATACCGCCTTCAGCTGCGCCGGAATGGCTTCTGGTCGGATGGAGCTTAGAGATAACCCCGACGTTGGCGCCTGCGTCGTGGGCCTCAATCGCGGCGCGCATACCTGCGCAGCCGGCTCCGATCACGAGCACATCGTGCATGGCTTCCACGCCGTGAACGTACACCATGGGGCGGCACGCGTGCGCCGGTACCAGGGTCGGAGAAATGCATCGTAAGGATGCGTTGTAAGAGCTGCGGTGCCCGTAGCGGGCGCGCGCCCGCACCCCCGTCCGCACCGCCGCTAACAGCGCTACGATCGTGATCCGGTCTACCTGAGATTTCCGCATCGAACACCGCAGGTCGCGCGCCTCCCGTGCGCGCGGCACTCTTTCGGAAGGAGAAGCATCTTGGCCACCAACGCCGCGCAGGCCTCCACCAGCAATCAGAAGCTCCAGGACTGGGTGGAGCGCTGGGTCGGGATCCTCCAGCCGGACGCGATCCACTGGTGCAACGGCACCGACGAGGAGTACGCCGCACTCTGCGCGGGCCTCGTCGAGGCAGGCACCTTCACCCAGCTCGACCCGGCCAAGAAGCCGAACTCGTTCTGGGCGAGCTCCGACCCGGGCGACGTGGCCCGCGTCGAGGATCGCACCTACATCTGCAGCGAGAACGAGGCCGACGCCGGCCCGACGAACAACTGGCGCGCGCCCGCCGAGATGCGCGAGGAGCTGCTCGCCCGCTACCGCGGGACGATGCGCGGCCGCACCCTCTATGTCGTGCCCTTCTCGATGGGCCCGCTCGGCTCGCCGATCGCGCACATCGGCGTGCAGCTGACCGACTCGGCCTACGTCGCCGTGTCGATGAAGATCATGACCCGCATGGGTCAGGGCGCCCTCGACGTGCTGGGCGCCACCGGCGAATGGGTGCCGTGCATCCACTCGGTCGGCGCACCGCTCGCCGACGGCCAGACCGACTCGACGTGGCCGTGCAACTCCGAGGAGAAGTACATCGTCCACTTCCCCGAGACGCGCGAGATCTGGTCGTATGGCTCCGGCTACGGCGGCAACGCCCTGCTCGGCAAGAAGTGCTTCGCGCTGCGCATCGCCTCGGTGATGGCGCGCGACAACGGCTGGCTGGCCGAGCACATGCTGATCCTCAAGGTCACCTCGCCCGCGGGCGTCGCCAAGTTCGTCGCGGCCGCCTTCCCGTCGGCATGCGGCAAGACCAACTTCGCCATGCTCGTGCCGACGATCCCGGGCTGGAAGGTCGAGACGATCGGCGACGACATCGCCTGGATGAAGTTCGGCGACGACGGCCAGCTGTACGCGATCAACCCCGAGGCAGGCTTCTTCGGCGTGGCCCCGGGCACGGGCGCCGACACGAACGCGAACGCGATCGCGACGCTGCAGAGCAACTCGATCTTCACGAACACGGCGCTCACCGCTGACGGCGACGTCTGGTGGGAGGGCCTCTCCAAGACGCCGCCCACCCAGGCCACCGACTGGCGCGGCGAGTCGTGGACGCCCGACAGCGGCCGCCCCTCCTCGCATCCGAACGCCCGCTTCACCGCACCGGCCTCGCAGTGCCCGGCGATCGCGCCGGAGTGGCAGAGCCCGGCCGGCGTGCCGATCTCGGCCATGCTCTTCGGCGGCCGCCGCGCGAGCGTCATCCCGCTCGTCAACGAGGCGTTCGACTGGAACCACGGCGTCTTCCTCGGCTCGGTGATGGCCTCCGAGACCACAGCCGCCGCCGCAGGCGCCTCCGGCGTGCTGCGCCGCGATCCCTTCGCGATGCTCCCGTTCTGCGGCTACAACATGGCCGACTACTTCGCGCACTGGCTCGAGATCGGCGCCAAGAGCGGCGCCAAGCTGCCGAAGATCTTCTACGTCAACTGGTTCCGCAAGACTGACGACGGCCGCTGGCTGTGGCCGGGCTACGGCGAGAACAGCCGCGTCCTCAAGTGGGTGTGCGAGCGTGTTGACGGCACGGTCGCCGCGGTCGAGACGCCGATCGGACTGCTGCCTGCGCCGGGCACGCTCGACGTGACCGGTCTCGACGTGTCCGCGTCGGACATGGCCGAGCTGCTCTCGGTCGATGTCGCCGGCTGGCGCGCCGAGGTGCCGCTGATCGAGCAGCACTACGCACAGTTCGGCAGCGAGCTGCCCGAGGCGCTCGCCTCGCAGCTGCAGCAGCTGGCCGCGCGGCTCGCCTAGCGCAGGCGCACCGAGACGTTCCCGCTCGCCAGCTGCACCGGGGCGAGCGGCGTACCGACGGCGTGGAACACGCCACCCGTCGGCGCGGTGACAGCGACAGCGATGCGGCCGGGCCGAGCCTGCACCGAGGTGTCGGACGTGAGCAGCACGGTGTAGGCGTACACGCCGGGCAACGCGTGCTCGACGAAGCCCGGGCCGATCCAGGCCAGCACGCCCTGGCCCGAGAAGGTGGCGGTGCTGCCGCGCACGACGAGACTGCCGCGGTCGATCGCGGTCGAGCGCACCACGTACTGCGCCGGGCACGCGTTGAAGCGGTAGATGAGCTGACGCCCGCCGACGCTGCCGTTCGGGGCGACGCGCAACGCGAAGTCGACCGACTCGAAGTGGGAGCCGGCTCGACCGGCAGGGCAGGCGATGGGCACCGTGCTCCCGGTCGCGGCGGCAAGCGCACCCGGCTGCAGCGGGCCACCCGTCCCCAGGCCCTCCAGCGCGAGCGTGTAGATCCCGCCCGACGCATCGCTCGTGACACGCACGCTGCCGGTGCGGAGGCCGGCGGGCGCCGGCGGCGTGAAGGTGACACCGAGGGTGCAGGCACCGCCAGGGGGCAGGGTGACGACATCGGGGCTGACGGCGGGGCAGCCTGGCGCCGGCGTGATCGAGAACGGCCCACTGGTGGCCAGGTCGGTGACGTGCAGCGTGGCCCGGCCGGTGTTGCGGACAGCGAGCTGCTGGGGGGCGCTCGTCGTCGCAACCTGCTGTGCCCCGAAGTGAAGGCTTGCTTGATCGAAGTCCAACGCAGGGGCCAGGCGCACGCCGAGCCCGGTGACCTGCACGGCCAACGCGGCGCCGGGCGCGTCGCTGAGCACCTGCAGCTCGCCGCCCTG